>NZ_SZWV01000103.1:0-8598 GCF_005280945.1 Citrobacter sp. wls718 | reverse complement strand
GGCCTGCTGCGCGCCAGTGTCAACAATGCGCGGGAATACCTTGGCGCGCAGCACGTCAGCTTTGCCCTGCGCTACCGACAACAGGCGCTGGAGATGCTGGCGTCAACAAGCCATACGTTGTTGCTTTCCGGCAGTTGCGGACTGGAACTGTTTAACCAACTGCACTTACTGCCAGAGTGGTTGGCGCGCGTCAGTGTTTTTGCTTTTGGACCGGTGGCGGGCCGCCGACCGGACTGCCATCACTTGCTGGTACAAGGCGATCAGGACTGGATTTCTCGTTGCTGGTTTCGCCAGGCAGACCAACGCATTGCCTGCAGCCATATGAATTATCTTGAACAGCCGCAACTGGCGGCGCTGTGTCGGCGGTTTATTGCTGATACAGGCAAACAGGGGGCGTAGATGCAGCGTTTATTTGATCTGATCCCCGCGGGTGTCACCCGCATTGATTTGCTGGCACCGCCGTTTTCCGGTCATTTACATCCGGTGCTGGCGATGGGGCGGGCGCTGTCTGAACGCTATCAGGTGCGGATTATTAGCACGCACGGCGTGGCTACTTCTGTTGCGGCGGCGGGGCTGATGGGGCTGTCTTTGCATGGTGATTACGATACGCCGCTGTTGGAGGTGGTGAATCCGAAATATGCGGTTGGCTCCCATCCGCTGCGGCTGTATCGGCAGTTTCGCCACGTGGTGGGGTTATTGAAAAATTTTGCCGATGAACTGGAACATCTGTGGCTGCGCGAAGGTACGCCGGATCTGGCGATAGCGGACTTTACACTGCCCATTGTCGGCGAAGTTTGTCGCAGGTTGGATATCCCCTGGTGGAGTAGTCTGCCGTCACCCTGTGTGCTGGAAACCACCGATGGCGCTCCTGCGTATTGCGGCGGGTTAATGCCCGCGCAGAACGCGATTCAGCATGGGTGGCACGCGCTCCAGCGTAAAAAGGTGCGACTGTTCAAACTGGCCGTGTTCTGGCTATTTCGCGACGTTATTCGCCAGACCGGTATCACGCGCCTGTACCGGCAGGATGGCAGCGAAAGTACTTACTCGCCGCTGCGTATACTGGCACTAAGCGAAGAAACATTCGAATTCCCGCGTCGCTGGCCCGCTGCGGTTAGTTTTACCGGCCCGGCGCTCTACACGCCGCCATCGCAAGGCGTTGCACCGCCCTTTGAAGTAAATAAACGCCATGTGCTGGTGACGCTCGGTACACATCTGGACTGGCATAAAGATGCGGTAATGCAAGCTGTTATCGCGCTAGCAAGTACGTTGCCCGAGTGGGTTTTTCATTTCACTGATGGACATCATTGTGCAGCGGAATCGCAGCGGCAGGACAATGTCTACCGTGTATCCTGGGTGAACTACGATGACTGGCTAACGCACTATGATGCGGTCATTCACCATGGTGGTGCAGGAATAATGTGGCATTGCTTGCAAAAGAATATTCCGGCGCTGGTGTATCCGGTGGACTATGACCAGTTTGATCATGCTGCGCGGTTGGCCTGGCGTGGGAAAGGGGTCTGGATTAAGGATGGATTAAAAGGACTGGAAAAGGCGGGACCGTTGTTAATGGCGTTGGTTGATGCGCGTGATTCAGAATCGCGACAATAAATTCAACGAGATTGACCTGAATTACGATTGACTAAAGTGTGTGAACGTCTGCGATTATTAGCCCCTGATAAGGAATTTTATGCTGAACTGGATTTTTAAGGATAGTAAACTCACGCTACGGAAAATTTGCTTAGACAGCAAACTATCCACCTCTAAAAAAATACAAAAAATTGAGACGTACCTTGCTAATGGAGGGGATATCAATTTTATTGATCCCGATATTTCCCCTTGTAACGTTCTGGTTCCTCTCTCACGCAGTCCCGAGTCAGATATCTCCCTGGTACAATACTTATTCGATAAAGGGGCGAAAATTGAGTGCAATGGTTTTAGCGCCTTTCATTCAGCTATTGAGTTTAATAATACGGCGTTGGTGAGGTTTTACCTCACTTTAGGTGCCGATCTTTATTATCAAAATCGCTACAATAATTGTTGGCTTAATTACCTTTATCACCCCGAGCCACAGTATACCTACCAGGATTATCAACGCAGAGATATGATTGACCTTCTGCTTGACGCTCATTTAGATATCAATAAGTCTGTGAGTTTTTGGACCAATGGTGAATTTAATCTTCCGCTGGAGATATTATATTCTGAAAGAAGTAAAGACCTTTTTATACATATCATAAATAAAGATATTGCGCTGGATATCGAAGCGTCTGCGCTAATCGAAAATATTATTTTTGCGAGTGAGTTTTGGGGGCTTGAAACCTTTGCGCCGTTGGTGAAACGGTTTCCTGACTTTAAAAAAGAACGCTACATTATGGCCAATGATAGCAGTTTTTGGGATGACGCCAATTTGTTGGAATTGTGCGTTTATGCCAACGCACAGGACTTCTGCGAATATTTACTCGACAATTTGCCACAACTGAAAGCCGATTCACGCGCCAAAAGTCTGGTCTATGCGGCACTGAAATCTAAGTTTGATTTGAGAATTGTCGAGAAACTGCTTAAGGTGACCGTCGATATCAATCGCATCTATAAGATGACGCCACCAGAATCTTACCAGGCACCGTTGATCAGCCAGTACCTGGACAATGACAAATATACTGACCCCGATCAACGTGACTACATCTATCAGGCTCTTGAGCTGTTACTTAAATATGGCGCTGACCCCAATAGTGAATTTGTCAATACAGGTGAATCCTATGAGATGTTGATTTGGTCAAATTTACGATTACTGGTCTTCCCCATGGTAAAAAACAGAACGTTTTTACCCCAGTTTCTCGATCTCTTTTTACAGTATGGTCTCGATATCAATAAGAAATTTGGTGCTGTGGAAGAACCGACCTTACTGACTATCACCCAGCGTGGTTCATGGAAAGAAGATCAAGAAACGATCATTCAGGTGATGGAGTATTTGCTACCTAAGGGACTCGATTTAAACCTGACCAATATTTACGATACTAACTTTGTCTCAGCCGCGGCTATTTCTTGCCGCAGTCAACTCCTTGAATGGCTGATTAACCAAGGGGGCGATATTCATACCCATTGTGGTTTCGATAACTCGCCGATATTACATAAAGCGATTTCTACCTACTCTATAGACGCAATAACCGGCCCAATACGGCGTCAAACCGTTCAGTTGCTGTTACAACATGGCGCAAAACTCGAAGAGTTTTCAGTCGATGAACGATTTACACCGTTGATGTGCGCCTGTTACTACGGTGCTCAATCCTGTGTCGAACTGCTCCTGGAGCAAGGGGCAAACCCGCATGTGAAGAATGGTGAGGGTTTCACTCCTGCCCTGTGCGCCGTCACCGGCGGTGTCTCAAATGAATTTCCCCGTTTTGAATCCACGGCTGTGCGGATCCTGAAGTTATTACAGCAGTATGGTGCTGACCTGGCCGTAAAGAATTGCCGTGGTAACAGTCCACTCGTGGCGGCAATCGAATTGGATCATAAAGAGATATTTGAAGCACTTCTCCAGATGGCGCCGTATAGCCAGGCACAACGTGAACACGCGCTTGTCTTTGCAGAGCCGGAGAGCTATTTCCACCGTCGTCTACGCCAACATATCAACGGCGAAACGGCGCAAGAGGTTACGCCACTCCCAACTGAAGAAGAAAGCGAAGTAGTCGAGCCAGCCTTACCCCATACCGAAGTTAAAGCTGGCGTCGGGGCAGGAGAACCACAGCCGTTCGTAACAAAAACCGGACCAGAGGCCAGCAGTGCGGCATCGGATAAACTTCATCTTCCGACGATTATCGAACTTAAAGCCAAAGTGCAGAGCTTTTTTACACTGATCGCCCGTGATCCTGACGTCATGCCTGCGCAGTTAAACGGTATTGAAGAACAACTCGATCTGTTAATTGAAAAACTGGATACCTTCAGCTTTTTTCGCAATCAAGCGACCAAAGAGGAATTTGAAGAGAGTATTCAGGAATATCTTGATGAATCCGTCGAGCAAATCAACACCATCATTAATGATGATTATCCGGCGTTGACCGAGGCGTTGGTCGATGCCGTGTGGGTGATTTTGCAGTTCTACTGCGTTGATATCGAGATTGAAACCGCACTCAGAAAACGTTTCTGGTAACGTTTCATTTTCGAATAGAGCTGTCTGGCTGTGGCTGTGGCGGTGGCTGGGTCTGCTTGTTAAATCTCGTGAGAGACTGCCGAAAAGCGGTCCGGCGATTGTGAGCACTGATCACAATCGCCGCATGGATCTCTTCGCACTGCTTTTTCTCTTTTCACTTTGCCGTCACTACGATACTTGAGATACCAGTGACGTGAGTCGGCCCGGTTTAATCAGAAGATACAGATCGAGAGTCAGAGATCTTAAAGGGTTTATCAGATGGTTTGAGACTGCGGATTTTGGTGTCAGTAAGAGTAAGAGGCATATGGGGTCACTCCATAGTAAAACTAACCGGACCCCAGATTTGACGACCAATTTTTTCCGATGCGGAGGATAAGATCAAAATGCATCGGAAGAAGTTTTCACGCTAAGCTGTTGTATTAAAACCATACAGGTATTAATGAAGCTGCACGAAAACAAGAATTTGGCTCCTCTGACTGGACTCGAACCAGTGACATACGGATTAACAGTCCGCCGTTCTACCGACTGAACTACAGAGGAATCGTGTGAACGAGGCGCATATTACTGACCTCACCATGACGTGTCAACAGTAAAATTAGCACGTCATTTCAATTGGTTAATTAATCCTCAAAATGCAGCGTTAATGCACATTCGATGAGCGATTATTCTCATCTTCCCGGTTATCGCGTAATCGTTGCAGGGGATTCTGCCGATAAAACTGGGAAAAACGCTGCCATAGTGCAGGAAAACGAGGCGCAAATAATTCGGGTGCGCTGAAGTAATATTCAGATAACACGGCAAAACATTCGGCAGGATCGGTCGCAGCATAGGCGTCTATACTGCAAGCGGTTTCACCCACCAGGTCGACTTCATCCTGAATATTATTCATTGCTGCATGCAAATCGTGTTCCCAGCCTGCGATATCCCGAAGCGGGATCGCCGGAATACCGCTGGCCCGATCGCCATTGCGCATATCCAGCTTGTGCGCCACTTCATGGATAATCAGATTAAAACCGGAGGCATCGAAGGAGTCCTGAATATCGAGCCAGTTCAGGATAATCGGCCCCTGCTGCCAGCTTTGCCCGGATTGAACGACGCGTTGGTTATGCACCAATCCAATGTCATCCTCCCATTCATCATCCACGACAAACGGGGCAGGGTAGATCAGAACTTCATGAAAACCATCGAGCCACTCGATACCCAATTCCAGAATGGGTAAACAGAAAAGCAGAGCAATGCGCGCACTTTTTAGCGGATCCAGTTCAAGTCCCTGCAGTGCAACTAACCTTTTTTGCTGTAAAAAACGCTCAGCCAGCGCGATAAGTCTGGCGTGTTCTTGCTCAGTGAGATTCACCAGAAGAGGAATTGCCAGGGCGTCATCCCACGGCCAGTCATCATTCCGGGTTGTTTCTTGCTCTTTCCAGGGCCACTTAATCATCGTTTTGCTCGCAAACTCGTCACTTGAACGAAATTGACGGAACGGGGTCTGTTAAAATGCCAAATTACCTGGCATCATGGCAACCGCCAGAACGGAGAGATGCCAGAGCGGCTGAATGGACCGGTCTCGAAAACCGGAGTAGGGGCAACTCTACCGGGGGTTCAAATCCCCCTCTCTCCGCCACTATTCAAACACTTAGCTCAATTCCTTTCAACGACTCATGTCACACTTGGTATAGTGTTGGTATATTCACTTGGTATAAAACTCGCCATCATCATCTTCTGATTTGCCCAAGACTGGAAGATCCAATGTGGGAGAAATTTTCACTTTTCTGTCATAAACCACAACCTGGCTTTCAGTTTTGTGACCTGAGAATAGTTGTTTGTCCTTACTCGAGCCTTCGTAATCAGATATCCCCTTGGCTTTGAGATCATGAAAAGTACACGGCAGTTTTCTATCTAGTTTTTTTCCTGCTGCTTCCCTTGCGGTTTCCCACAGATCGTTAAACCCACTTTTCGAGTATTTAGTTTTTTTGCTGCTACAGATAACCGTTTCCCGCCCACCCAGAGTTTTTGCAAGTTCGATGGCGTTATGAAGCCGTTCAGTCCAGACTTTTATTTGTTTAGTCCCGGTCTTTCCCTGCTGGATAAAAATGCCTTCCTCGCTTACTTGCGACCATTTGAGAGAAAGAACATCCGAAACGCGAGCCGCACATAAGTAAGATATCTCCATGCCAACCCGGAGAGCTGGTGCCGCCTCTTCATAAATTGCCTGATATTCTTCGTCTGTCACGTACACGTCACGGGCTTTTAAAGAGAACTTGCGTACTCCTTTGCACGGATTTCCTTTCACATACCCTCGTTCATATCCCCATGAGAAAACACGCGACATCCCGCCGAGTTCTTGGTTTGCCTGGTTAATACTGCGTTGGCCACGTTTATCCATATAGATCCTGACCATCTCAATTTTTATGTCATCTGCTCGCATATTCCCGAACACTAGAACCAGGTTTTTTTCATACGACCTGTAATCAGTCTGCGTTCGTGGAGCCAGTTCAGCAAAAGCTGGGCTGCTGGTGAATAACTTCCATAATTTAGAAAATGTCATTACGTCTGAGCGCTTGGCTTTTTCTTCCTCATAACGCGCCCATAGCCGGGACATACTCGTCCCGGTAATAGGTGCAAGAGTTACGCTTTGTTTTGTTCCTTTTGGCTTCCACACATAGCTATAACGGTTTTTAGTTACGCGTGGCGGGAGGTGCTTGTCTTTAGGATCTTTTCTTGGTCTGCCCATTGATTGCGTCGTAATTTGGCTCAAGTGCAACATATTCATCGACCTTAGGTAATTCAGAAACTCCGGGATCAATACTTCTGCGCAATACAATTGGGCGGTTCCGCCCATCAGTGGTGAACGGTATGCCGTGACACCGCAGCTGTCGCTGCTGGTGGGTGTAGCGCTGATAGCCAGTAATTTCTGCAATTTCCTGAGGAGACAGTGTAAGTTCGTGCATAGCTCATCTCTCTGATGGCCTGCCTGTAGAAACATACCAGGCAGGATCCGTAAATTGTGAAATTAGAAAATCAGTTTGCAGTCAGGCGTTGCCAGATTGCAGAGACGTATTTGACCTGATGCCGGGCGTCAGAAAGCGCATTGTGCATTTCGCCTTCAAACGGGATGTCGAAGCGTGGATTGATACCGACAGATTTACCCAGCTCGACCATGGTCCTTACGTCCCTGTCATTCCAGAACGGAACAGCGAAGGGGGTATCTGTTAACGCGTATGCGCGGCGAAGAATGACGTTATCAAACGAGCATCCATTACCCCACATCTGAATGGTGTGACTACCGTTAGCAGCATTTTCAGCAATAAAGTCAGCCAGAAGTTCGAGAGTCTCAAGCAGCCCCATGGCTTCATCAACAAGAATGGCAGAGCGGGCTTCAGATGATTGTTTCAGCCACCACTGAATTGTAGAGGCATCCGGTTTCATGCCAAACGACATCGATGACTCCAGACTGACAACCTGGTAAAACTCGGCACCAGTGTTACCAGTTGAAGGATCAAAAAATACAGCGCCAATAGAGACTATTGGGGCATCAGGACTGTTGCCCATAGTTTCCATATCAACCATCAGGTGAGTATAGAAAGCGTTCAGGGGATCCGTTTCAATATGGTGAACGGGTTCATTATTCAGGGAAGCTGACGCGTCACCAGTTGCATCAGCGCTTTTAACTGGCAAAACTGCTGTTTCGCTCTGAGACACTTCAGGATTAGCTTTGATTTCGCTGTTGTCAGTTTTTTCCATCTGCACATCGCTGGTGGTTTCCTCGGTATTGGCTTGATGTAATTTTTCTTCGACGGCGCGCTGGCGTACCTGGTCTGCGACAGAAAGCGCTGGCGCCGGCTGGTTACCCATCAGGCCATCAATGGAGAAAACACCGTTGCCCATGTTGGCGATTTCTGGTTGCTCGGTTATTGCCTTCTGTTCAGCTGTGGACTTCTCTTTAATCTCGTTTTCCCAGCTTTTTTCTGGTACGTGACCGGCTGCCGCCAGGGTTTCTTCAGTTGGGTGCTGGTGGTCGGTTTCAGTCAGGTTCTTATTGATGTAACGGCTCAGCAGTTCCGGGAAATGGTGAGTGTTTTCTTCTGCACTACGAATAAGCGCGAAAATAGCGGCGCGGGAATAATCCAGAATGCCAGCGCGTTTGCGCAGGGCGGCGGACCACTCTTTGAACGGGCTTTCGTTTTTAGCAATGACCTCTTTTGCACGACGGAAAACGCCACCAGGAATATCGTAGATGTTGAAATCCATTGGAAGTGTGGCCAGCGCAATATCAATGTCCAGAGTGTCCAGCGTGTGGACAAGTTCCGGGTTGCGATCGGTCTTATTGCCGCCGCCAGCGTTGGTTCCGGAGTCAGTGCGCTGAATCTGCGACACGCGATTGCCTTTACACCACTCTTTAACCAGCAGCCCACGGTCAATGTGTTCAGTGTTGAACCAGGCCTTAAAGAACTGAA
>NZ_SZWV01000102.1:244863-277063 GCF_005280945.1 Citrobacter sp. wls718 | reverse complement strand
ATGGAAATATAGGGGCCAATCCATTGGTCGAGAACATTGTTTCTCTGTTAGTTACCGGGTCCACTAATGACAGCCAGCTCAAGACGCTGTTTAATTATATTTTGCGAACCGGTGATGCACCTCGCTTCAATACGTTTATCAGTGCGATTGTCGAACGTTCACCGCAGCATAAGGAGCATTTGATGACGATCGCGGACAGATTGCATGAAGCGGGATTTAAAAAAGGGTGGCTGGAAGGCAAACAGGAAGGTAAACAGGAAGGTAAACAGGAAGGGCTGATGGAGGGGCGGCGTGATGAAGCATTGCGTATTGCCCGCACCATGTTGACCGACGGTATCGATATCAACACGATACAAAAAATTACCCGACTGTCCGCTGAGGATATCCAGGGTTTAAGCCATTAGATATGTGCGGTACATACACTCGCCAGCGGCAACGCTAACCATGCTGTTTCTGGTACACCGCATCTTAAACTGCATTGCCGTGATGCGGTTTGTAATTACCGAGTGAAGTAGTGATTGGCGCTGTGCCGGTAGGCAGCGTAACCACCTGATCCGGCCTACAAAATCATCTACTTCTTCAAGCCCGCAAATGCCGCCCGAATTTCGTCTTCCGGCAGGTTAATACCGATAAACACCAGCTGGCTGTGCGGCTGTTCGTCGCCCCACGGGCGGTCCCAGTCGGCGCTGTACAGGCGCTGAACGCCCTGGAACAGCAGGCGGTTGGGTTCGCCTTCGATCCACAACATGCCTTTGTAACGCAATAGTTTTTCGGCAGATTCCAGCAGCAGGTTTTCCATCACCCTGGACACGTCGCTGATATTCACCGGGTAATCCAGTTCGACGACGATCGAGGAGATATCGTTTTGTTTGTCGGCGATAAAGTGGAAACGCGGTTTGGCGCTGACCACGTTCTCTTCCAGCATAAAACCGTTGGTGTCGAACAGCTGCGCGAGGTCGATATCGCCATGGGTGACGGTATACACCGGGGCGCGGGCGTTGATGCGCGCCAGCCGCTCACGCAGTTTCTCGCTTTCACCTGCTACGTCGGTTTTGGTCAGCAGGATGCGGTCGGCGTAGCCAACCTGCGACTGGGCGATGGTGAACTGGTTCATCTGTTCGTCGGCGTGCACCGCGTCAACCAGCGCGATCACGCCGTCCAGCAGGTAGCGTTCGCAAATCACTTCATGGGAGAAAAAGGTCTGAATAATCGGGCCGGGATCGGCCATGCCGGTGCACTCAATCACCAGACGGTCAAAATCGATCGCCCCCTTGTCGAGGTTGTCGAGCAGGTCTAACAAGGCGTCTTCCAGTTCACTGGAACGGGTGCAGCAGATGCAGCCGTTAGTCAGGGTTTTGATCTGTGTGGCGCGGTCGCCAATCAGCTGATCGTCCACCGAGACTTCGCCGAATTCGTTTTCGATAACGGCAATTTTGTAACCGTGCTGCTCGTTGAGAATATGGCGCAGCAGGGTGGTTTTACCCGCGCCGAGAAAACCGGTGAGTAGGGTGACTGCAATCGGGGTCATTCATTTCTCCTTCTAACAGCAACTGCTTCCGCCGCTACCGTAGCGGGCTTCCTGGCGCTCGCGGAAGAATTCTTCGTAGGTCATGTACGGCTTATCGGGATGGTTGGTCTTCATATGCTCGACGTAGTTGTCGTAGTCCGGAATACCAATCAGCATTTTTGCCGCCTGACCGAGATACTTTTTTGCCTGACCTAAAGTACCAAACATTCTGCCGTCCTGTTAATGAATAAAGCCGGATGGCGGCTTGCGCCTTATCCGGCCTACGTTAACTGCATTCTGTAGGCCGGGATCGCTGCGCGCCTCCCGGCATCAGGTTAGTGGTGTGAAGAGGTCTTCACGCCGCCTTCCGGCACCGGTACATACGGCGTCTCTTTATCAGAGCGGCCGTTGATGGCGCGGGCTTTCTGCCAGGTACGGAACCCGTAGAAAATGATGCTGTACACCACCACCAGGAACAGAATACTCAGGCCTGCGTTGGTGTAGTTGTTGATGACGATATGGTTCATGTTGGCAATCTGCTGTGCGGTCAGTTCACCGCCGTTAGCAATCTTCTCTTTGTACTGACTTGCCATGAAGAAGAAGCCTTCCATCTGCGGGTTGGTGCTGAACAGTTTCAGACCCAGCGCCCAGGTGGTGCAGATCAGCAGCCATACGGCCGGAACCACGGTGACCCAGATGTATTTGGTGCGCTGCATTTTAACCAGTACCACGGTGCCGAGAACCAGCGCCACGGCGGCCAGCATCTGGTTAGAGATGCCGAACAGCGGCCACAGGCTCTTCACGCCGCCCAGCGGGTCAACCACGCCTTGATACAGCAGGTAGCCCCACAGGCCTACGCAGCCCGCAGTACCCACAACACCTGCAACCAGGGAGTCGGTTTTCTTCAGGAACGGGACGAAGTTACCCAGCAAATCTTGCAGCATAAAGCGGCCAGAACGGGTACCGGCATCCAGTGCGGTCAGGATGAACAGCGCTTCAAACAGAATACCGAAGTGGTACCAGAAGCCCATGTCAGCCATCGGCAGCACTTTGTGGAACACGTGAGCGATACCGACAGCCAGCGTCGGTGCGCCACCGGCGCGGTTCAGAACGGACGGTTCACCAATGTCTTTCGCGGTTTGCAGGATCTGCTCAGGCGAAATCACGAAGCCCCAGGAGCTGACGGTTGCCGCTGCCTGCGCGGTCACGTCTTTCAGCTGTGCCATAATCAGCGGCGCGTTCTCGCCACCCATTTCATGCAGGTTTGGCATGGTGATGCCAAGGCCCGCAGGCGGGGTGTTCATCGCGAAGTACAGACCCGGTTCGATGATGGAGGCGGCAACCAGCGCCATAATTGCGACGAAGGATTCCATCAGCATGGCGCCATAGCCAATGAAACGCGCATCGGTTTCACAGGCCAGCAGCTTCGGTGTGGTACCGGAGGCGATCAGCGCGTGGAAGCCAGACACCGCGCCACAGGCGATGGTGATGAACAGGAACGGGAACAGTGCCCCTTTCCACAGCGGACCGGTACCGTCAACGTACTGGGTCATCGCCGGCATTTTCAGTTCTGGGTTCAGGATAACGATACCGACAGCCAGACCAACGATAACGCCGATTTTCAGGAAGGTGGCCAGATAGTCGCGCGGGGCGAGGATCAGCCATACCGGCAGCAGCGCAGAGATAAATGCGTAGCCGATAAGCGTAAAGGTAATGGTGGTGTCTTTAAAGGTCAGTGCCGGGCCCCAGTACGGGTCGTGGGCAATCACGCCGCCGAAGTAAATGGAGGCAACCAACAGAACAATACCAATTACCGACACTTCGCCCACACGTCCCGGGCGCAGGAAGCGCATGTAGATCCCCATGAACAACGCGATCGGTACGGTTGAGCAGACGGTGAACACACCCCACGGGCTTTCCGCCAGCGCTTTCACCACGATCAACGCCAGCACTGCCAGGATGATGATCATGATTAAGAAGCAGCCGAACAGCGCGATGGTTCCCGGTACCGGGCCCATCTCTTCTTTGATCATCTCACCGAGAGACGCGCCGTTACGGCGAGAAGAGATAAACAGCACCATGAAGTCCTGCACTGCACCGGCCAGCACCACGCCCGCCAGCAACCACAGCGTACCAGGCAGGTAGCCCATTTGCGCGGCCAGTACCGGTCCAACCAGCGGACCTGCCCCGGCGATAGCAGCAAAGTGGTGACCGAACAGGACGTTACGGTTGGTTGGGACGTAGTTCAGACCATCGTTGTTGATGACCGCCGGCGTGGCACGCGTAGGGTCTAGTTTCATCACTTTCTGGGCGATGTACAGACTGTAGTAACGATAGGCCACCAGATAAACAGAGACAGAGGCGACCACGATCCACAGGGCGCTGATGTGTTCACCCCGACGTAATGCCACTACCGAGAGGCAAAATGCACCGATGATTCCGAGAATCACCCAGGGTATGTGCTTGAATAACTTTTTCGTATCCATAGTAAAACCTGGTTTTTTACCCGTCATACTTCAAGTTGTATGTGCGTTGGCTTCATTCGTTCACCCCAGTCACTTACTTTTGTAAGCTCCTGAGGATTCTCTCATTTGCCGCCTTCTTACAACTCGAATTATCTAGGGTACCGATTAATAATTGGCCGAAGCCGCGTGAGTTTGAGTGTGTGTTTGAGGAGATAAGTTGACTACTATGTTGGGAGGATCTTGCCAGAGAATTACGCGCGTAAAGTAAGGTAAATATGTGAGTGGTTATATGTCAGCTTAAGCGGTCCCAAGTGTCAGCGAGCGGTTCCGGGGGGCGCTAAATGGGGATGATTATGTGATTGAGATCACTAAAAAACTCCTTTAGAGCCCTTACGGAAGGCGGTATCGCCGATTCGTCGATGCTGCGATCGATTCAGGAAGCACGAATTCCGTAAAGTTTTCTCTTTTCAGGCCGAAAATTCTGACATCTGTCTAGCGGAAAGAGAAAACATGTTAAAACGAATGAAGATTGTTACCAGCTTACTGCTGGTATTGGCGCTGTTTGGCCTTTTACAACTGGCCTCGGGCGGGTTGTTCTTTAATTCACTGAAGAATGACAAGGAGAACTTTACCGTTCTGCAAACCATTCGCCAGCAGCAGTCTGCGCTGAATGCGACCTGGGTTGAACTGCTGCAAACGCGAAATACCCTGAACAGGGCAGGGATCCGCTACATGATGGATCAGAGCAATATCGGCAGCGGTGCCACCGTGGCGGAGCTGATGCAGGTGGCGAGCACTGCGCTGAAAATGACTGAGAAAAACTGGGCAACCTATGAATCGCTGCCGCGCGATCCGCGTCAAAGCGAAGCCGCGTTCCAGGAGATCAATCGTACCTATGACATCTACCACGGTGCGCTGGCAGAGCTGATCCAGTTGCTGGGCGACGGCAAGATCAATGCGTTCTTTGATCAGCCGACACAAAGCTATCAGGATGGCTTTGAGAAGCAGTATATGAACTACATGCAGCAGAACGATCGTCTGTATGACATTGCGGTTGAAGATAACAACAGCTCTTACAGCCAGGCGATGTGGGTGCTGGCTTGCGTGCTGATTACCGTGCTGGCGGCCATTATCGCCGTCTGGTTTGGAATTAAGTTCTCTCTGATCGCCCCGATGAACCGCCTGATTGACAGCATTCGTCATATTGCCAGCGGTGACCTGGTGAAGCGCATCGACGTGGAAGGCTCCAACGAGATTGGGCAACTGGCCGAGAGCCTGCGCCACATGCAGAGTGAGTTGATGAGCACCGTGGGTGATGTGCGTAACGGTGCTAACGCCATTTACAGCGGTGCCAGCGAGATTGCGATGGGCAATAACGATCTCTCGTCACGTACTGAGCAGCAGGCGGCTTCGCTGGAAGAAACCGCGGCCAGCATGGAAGAGTTGACGGCAACCGTGAAGCAGAACGCCGAAAACGCCCGTCAGGCCAGCCATCTGGCGCTGAGTGCCTCTGAAACGGCGCAGAAAGGCGGCAAAGTGGTGGACAATGTGGTGCAAACCATGCGTGACATTGCCTCCAGTTCACAGAAAATTGCCGACATTATTAGCGTGATCGACGGCATTGCCTTCCAGACTAACATTCTGGCGTTGAACGCCGCAGTAGAAGCGGCACGCGCAGGTGAGCAGGGCCGTGGATTTGCGGTGGTCGCCGGTGAAGTCCGTAACCTGGCCCAGCGCAGTGCGCAGGCCGCGCGCGAGATCAAGAGCCTGATTGAAGACTCGGTCAGCCGCGTGGATGTCGGTTCAACGTTGGTTGAAAGCGCCGGTGAAACCATGGATGAGATCGTCAATGCGGTGACCCGCGTGACCGATATCATGGGGGAAATCGCCTCAGCATCTGACGAGCAGAGCCGCGGTATCGATCAGGTCGGTCTGGCCGTTGCCGAGATGGATCGTGTAACCCAACAGAACGCCTCGCTGGTGGAAGAGTCCGCTGCCGCCGCGGCGGCGTTGGAAGAACAAGCCAGCCGTTTGACCCAGGCCGTTGCCGTGTTCCGTATTCAGCACGATCAAAAGCGTCCGCGTGATGTTGCTGCCGTAAAACCGGCATCGACAACCACCCAGCCGCGTAAAGCCGTGGCGACGGATGCGGGTGAGAACTGGGAAACGTTCTAAGCCTGTGATGCCGGATGGCGCTATTGCTCATCCGGCTTACCGGGAAGGTATGTGTAGCCCGATGCTATCGGGCTACACGTCATTACTCCTGACGCGGGTCGCTAATCGGCTGGCGAACCAGGAAGATATAAGCGAACGCCCCTACCATCGTCACGCAACCACAGATAATCAGCGCCAGACGGAAAGAGTTGGTGGTATCCACGATAAATCCGGTGACAATCGGTGCGAACGACGCACAGATAAAGCTGGCAAAGTTCTGAATACTGCCCACGGACGCGGTCATACGGGAAGCCACTGCGACGTGGATCAAACCCCAGCAGGACGTGCCGGCGAAGTGGATGCAGAACAGCGCCATCCCAATCAGTAACACGGCGGCCATTGAGGTTGTCGCCTGCGGTACCACGAAGGTGAATGCAGTAGAGCAGAACATCCCGGCAATGATACAAATCTTACGACTCTTAATCGGCGCCATGCCGCCTTTCACCAGCCAGTCGGTGACAAAACCGTTAATCAGCATGCCAGCTGCGCCAAACAGGAACGGGATCGCGGCCATGAGTCCGGTACTTTTTAAATCCAGGTTATAGGATGTTTGCAGGTAACCCGGCAGCCAGGCCAGATACAACCATGCCGTGTAGTTGATGCCGCTAAAGCCCAGCATCATGCCCCACATGGTACGGTTACGGAACAGGCTGCGCCATTCGGCAAAGCTCAGCGGATCGCGGCGGGCATTGACGCTACCGGCGTTCAGGTACGCTTGTTCGGTGGCGCTCAGTTCAATCTGCTCGCGGTTGCGATACAGCATGTACCAGCCGATGGCGAGGAAAATACCCAGTACGCCGATAGTGATAAACATCCAGCGCCAGCCCATCACCAGCATCATCGCGGCCAGAATCGGTGGGCTAATGGCGACACCAATCGTTGAGGCAGCGTTGAATAACCCCATTGGGCGGCCGCGCTCTTTAATGTTAAACCAGTCGTTGATCACCTTCACGCCGCACGGGTTCATTGGCGCTTCACCAATCCCCATCCCGATACGTACCAGCACAAACTGAGTGAAGGTATGTACCATGCCGGACATCGCCTGAAACAGCGACCAGAAGAACATGCCTAGCCCCAGCATAATGCGCGGGCCTTTGCGATCCAGCAGCGGACCGCAGGGCAGTTGCGCAATACCGTAAGCGAGAGAGAACACGGACAGCAGGATGCCTATTTCGGTTGCGCTGAGTCCCAGTTCTTCACGAATTGTCAGGTTAGCTACTGACAGTGAACTGCGGTCGAGATAATTAATGACCGCCGCAAAAAATAATAAAATCATTGCTGTGGTCTGAATACGTTTTATTCGACTGCTGCGTTGCACCATGCCGTCTGGCGGGACATTAATATCCGCAGATGACGAGGTGCCAAACGAAGAACTCGGGTCGAGGGTAATATTATTTTTTTCCACGCCGGACTCCTGAACCTCAATAATTTATTTTTACACGGTGCCAGACCGTGCTGTATTGAAAAATACCAGTGATAAATCACGTTATTCATCACCGCTCACGAAATTTTTTTAATGCAGTCGACTTAGCGTGAGCATAGGCAAGAGGTTTTTTCTGGCGTTTTTATTTTTATAAAATCGTGCTCCCGGTAGTGGTTTGCTGTTTTTTATCCGTTCTTAATGGGTGCTGTCACTGGTTTGGTTGATAGAGCGAATCATCGATTGTTTGGCTGAATTCAAATGGTTACAGAGTGCCAGGGTGGCATCCAGGTCGCTGCGACAGATCAGCGCGCTGAGAATGGTCATATGCTCATCGATGGCAATGATGTTGCGCTGCTTGAGGTCGCTTTCGTCCCACTGATAGTGGAAGTGGAAAATCACAGAAATTATCTCAAGTGACTGATTGAAAAAGATATTATCAGCAGCGGAAAGCAGCAGGGCGTGGAACTCGCGGTCTAACTGCGAGAACATACGAAAGCTACTGCCAATGCTGTCGCGCAGCATCCGGTGGTGCTCAAGCAGCGTTTTGGCCTGTAGCCAGCGCGGGTCGTTGTCGGGCAGATTCAGGAAATGCTGCAAAGAATGCGTTTCCAGCATTTCGCGCAGTTCGAACAGTTGTTCGGCATAGGCCTGGTCGAACTGCTTCATGCTCCACTGACCACGTTTTTCGTTTTTAATCAGGTTGTAACGTTCGAATTTTAAAAGGTATTCCCGCACAACGACCGGGCTGACGCCCGCTGCTCTGGCAAGCTGCAGCTCGGAGAACGTTTCGCCTGCGCGCAGCTGGCGCTGGTTAATCATAGTGAAAAAGGCCTGTTCAAAAATACGATTTTGCTCAGCCATGGAGGCCGTAGTGCAATCAAAGCCGTCGTCATGATCCGGTTTGCGTACGATTACGTAGTGGCTACCCACCTGCGTCAGCACACCGCATTCAGCTAAATGGCCCAGCATATGGCGCACGGTGGTGCGGCTGATGTTGTACATCTCTGCCAGCGCGCTTTGCGAAGGAAGTGGGGAAGGAATATGACCCCGCGCCATATCATCAATTATCTGGTTAATCACATTGTGGCGTAGATTCTGTGAACGGCTCATGGCGTCTCCTTTTTACCTATTAAAACCCGATTTAAAACATTTTTATGCGTTGGGTTTCACAGATTATGTTTCTGCTTGCGCCAGCATTTTTATTTTCATCGATATCTGAGGCAACAAAAAAACAGGAGAGCAGAATCATGTCTACGATGAATACACTGATTTGCCAGGAACCCAAAAAATTAGTCTGGAAAGAACGTGATATACCTATTCCGGGTAATGGCGAAGCATTAATAAAAATAAAGTCTGTCGGAATTTGTGGGACCGATATTCATGCCTGGGGTGGCAATCAACCTTTTTTCAGCTATCCACGCGTATTAGGCCATGAAATATGTGGGGAAGTTGTCAGTCTGGGGCGGAATATACAAAATCTGGAAATAGGCCAGCAGGTTGCGGTTATTCCTTACGTTGCGTGCCAACAGTGCCCGGCGTGCCAGAGCGGGCGCACTAACTGCTGCGAGAAGATTTCGGTGATTGGCGTGCACCAGGATGGGGGCTTCAGCGAATACCTGTCCGTGCTGGAGACCAACTTGCTGGATGCGCAGGGCATTGATCCGCAGGCGGCGGCGCTGATCGAACCGTATGCCATCAGTGCGCATGCTGTGCGTCGGGCTGCCGTGGTGCCTGGCGAGCAGGTGCTGGTGGTGGGGGCGGGGCCGATTGGTCTTGGCGCAGCGGCGATTGCCAAAGCCGATGGTGCGCAGGTGGTGGTGGCGGATACCAGCCCTGCCAGGCGGGAGCATGTAGTCTCCCGCTTAGGATTACCGGTTATCGATCCCTCTGCTGAGGATTTTGACGCGCAGCTACGCGCGCAGTTTGACGGTTCTCTGGCGCAAAAAGTGATTGATGCGACGGGGAATCAGCATGCAATGAACAACACGGTGAATTTGATTCGTCACGGCGGCAGCATTGTGTTTGTTGGGCTGTTCAAAGGTGATTTGCAGTTTTCTGACCCAGAATTCCACAAGAAAGAAACCACCATGATGGGCAGTCGCAACGCCACGCCGGAAGACTTTGCCAAAGTCGGTCGCCTGATGTCGGAAGGTAAGCTGACGGCGGACATGATGCTGACTCACCGTTACGCGTTTGCCACGCTTGCAGAGATCTACGAGCGGGATGTGATCAACAACCGTGAACTGATTAAGGGCGTGATCACCTTCTGATAAGGTTGCCATGCAGCGCCCGGAGGTGTGTTGGGCGCTGTTTTTTTTATCCTTGCAGGTCCACGATTTTGATTTCAACCATTCCGATCCCCAGCTTACGCGGAGAGTGGCCCAGAATGTTGCCCTCGTTGGTAGCGACGGGATCGGGTGGGATAATGACCAGCGTGTCGGCGTCTGCTGGGTTATCAAAATGCAGCGTGGTGGTGCTGACGTCATGGCTTAACACCAGCGTTTGTTCCTCGTTGCCGATGCGTACCGGGATGGGACGATTGGCGTTGTCACCGAACGCTTTGGCAGTGATCAC
This sequence comes from Citrobacter sp. wls718, assembly GCF_005280945.1. NCBI lineage: Bacteria > Pseudomonadati > Pseudomonadota > Gammaproteobacteria > Enterobacterales > Enterobacteriaceae > Citrobacter > Citrobacter sp. wls718. The sequence goes on along the minus strand of NZ_SZWV01000102.1, from coordinate 266,880 downwards.
CAGATCGAATTTCTTCGGTAACGGGGCGTTGTATTCGATCTTTACCTCGTCACTCAGCTGCGCGTTGGACCAGCGCCCCCAGGATTCGGGGCGCGAAATCCCGCTAAATTGTTTCACCTCTTCTGGCGCGCCGGCCACGTTAAAGACGAAGCTGTCGGCCTTGTAGCGAATATCGTTATCGACAATTTTCAGCGTATCGACGTTACCTTTGTAGCGCTCCATGTCGATCACCGTGTCTTTAAACGCGGTTTTACCTTGCCATTTGGCTTTATCGACGTGTTGTACAATTTGTTGCCCGCCCAGTTGCCCTTGTGATACACACCAGTCGGTGGAGAGCGCCAGTTCCGGTGCCCACAGTTGGGCCATTTTGTAGCAGCGGTCTACCCAGACAAAGTTATCGCGCGGGGCGAAATCCGCCAGCTGGAAGCGCAGCGGGGCAGAGTATTCACTTTCCGGCAGTGGCTCAACGCGTTGCTCCGACACGCGCAGCAGCAGCGGCAGGCGGAAGTGACTGCCGGAGAACGCGATCATGCTTTTGTCCGTGTCGACGGTGAATGCTTTCATCTCTTTGGGGAAATTCCACAGGCGAATAATATCGGGCTTCCAGGCCAGCATTTTCTCTTTGATATTCAGGAATACTTCTGACACGGACTCGCTCGACAAGCTACTGTGTCCTAGACCGATAAAGTTATCGCCGCCGAGAATATCCAGGACAGTCGCGCCGTTATCCATCGTGTTGCGTTTCACCGCCAGCGTATCCTGCTGCGGCTTGTCGCCGCGTAGCACGAAGAACAGGTTGTTACGATCCTGCTTGTTCAGGTATTTCCAGGCGGTGTTGTTCATCGCCAGATGATCGGAGGACACTACAATAACGGTATCTTTAAACCACGGTGACGCTTTGATCTTATTAATAAACGCGGCAATGTTTTCCTGACTACAGCTGACTGCGCTAAATGACTGATTGGCTTTGCCATCGATGTCATAGCGTTTGCGGTTGCAGGTGCGCGAAATAAATCCATCCGGGTGATGAGTATCGACCGTCAGGGTAAACAGTGAAAAACGTTGACCAGACTGTGAAAGCTCTTCGAATTTTTTCCACGCTTCATCGAGGACGGTATCGTCGTAAAAGCCCCAGTCATTACGATAGGCCGGGTCCGCTACTACGCCTTTTAACTCTTCTGCGCCGTACAGATGATCAAAACCATGGGATTTCAGGAACACGTCTTTCCCGGCAAAGCGCAGATTTGCGCCCTGTACAAAGACGTTTTGATAGCCGGAGTTCTTCAGGATGTCGCCCAGGCAAATATTGTTTGGAAAGAAGCTGGAAACTGATGCCGAGGCGTTACCTTCAAACGGGGCAAACAGCGGAATGCCGCACTGTGAAGCGACCATGCCGGCGATGGTGTAATCCGTTCCCGGCAGCTGCATAGTATTGCTGAAATCCATCCCTTCGTTTTTTAATGCCCCGAGCTCCGGGGTCAGATCCGGGAATGCATCATTGTTAAAATAGGTGCGTTCCAGGCTTTCGCCGTAGATATATACCAGGTTCAGCTTCGGGTTGGGAATGGTTTTTGACGGCTCTTTGTAATACGCCGCAAAATCCGGGTCGCCATCGCGCGACTGGGATTTCACCAGTTCGGTTATCTGATGAAACGCCGGGCTGGCATCCACAGACGCCAGCGCCAGCAGCAGAGCCAGCAGGCTGTAACTCACGTGATGAGGATGGTGGCGACGACGGCGAAGCACCCAACCCAGCGCGCCAAACACGGTGGCCAGCGCCAGTGCAATCCCAATGCCGGGCAGAACATATTTGCCAATGCCCGCGCCGGTCAGACTGTTGGTCAACGTGTACAGAACTGCATCGTTGATGCCGTCGCCGGTGAAATAGTCGCTGGCATACAGCGTGATATTCAGGACAATAAAAATCCCCAGCACCGTTAACGTGGCGGCAAACCACCAGGTGTTGCGACCCGCTTTCCAGGCGTAAATCAACACCGACGCGAGAAACAGAGTGATGGAGAATAATTCAGACAACGGACGATCCTCAGTAAGCCGGGTAAATACCTGGCAGGCTAATCATTTCTGGAAAGTACAATGTAATAGCGTTGTTACATTGCTGCAATTGTAGTGACATTTAATTACGTTGTTATTCAGAATTGGTTTAGATATGCAGGGTGTTTAAGGGGATTACTGATTATTTTGAGGAATGTTTGCGGGACATAAATTGATACCGCGCAGGCTGTGAAAAACCGTGCGCGGCATTTGTACATCAGGAAATGAAGTTCATACCCTGTTTTAACACCAGATCGCAGGCCTTGGTTTTGACTTGCTTTGCCAGCGAGCTGTTACCAATCGTATCCAGATTAAGCTGTTGACCATCTTTGGCATTGAGCATGCCCTGAATGCCGTCCAGATAGTTGGTGTCTTTTTTCTGCTCCGTTGCGCCCAGGCCTAGTTTATCCAGCACCTGATTTTTGACGTTTTCGGTATCGGTGACCGAAGCCAGTTTCTGTTTCGCACAATATTCCAGAATCCCGGCTGCGTTGTTCATACTGCTGGACGTGAGCGACTGATTACTGCCGAGCAGGCTGGTCAGGGAAGAAAGTGAGCTGCTGCTCTGAGAGCCAGAGGTTTGCTTACTCAGTTCGCCAGCCGCGCTGGAGAGTGAATCCTGCCAGGAGGCGGCGAAAACGCTGGTGGAGATCAGCGTGCTGGCGGCAACCGCACAGCACAGAAATCGTTTTGTTGCTTTCATCATTATCATTATAGGTAACTCGTGTTATGCCTTTTCAGCGCAGTATAGCGCTGCTGATGTTAGGAATGGTCTCAATACTCTTTGCCTGTCACTCGGCTGCGATAACTTTCCCAGTTAAAAATCACCCACAGGCTATTGCCGAGCCGCATACGATCCATCACGCGCTCACCCAGCAGTTTGTTCATTTCATCTATATTGCTGTTTGTCAGCATGCCGGTCGGTCGCTTGGAGGAAGAGCGGCGATCGACGATCTGGTTGATGATCACTTTTTCATAGCGCGATTCGGTCTGCATGCCGATCTCGTCGATCACCAGCAGATCTACGTTGCTGAGATCGTTGAGCAGCTGTTCTTCGCTGGTTTCACGATTGCTGAACGTCTCTTTCATTGCCGACATAATGTCTGCCACGGTAATGATCAGCACTGACTTGCCGCGCAGCAGCAGTTCGTTGCAGATGGCGGCAGCCAAATGGTTTTTTCCGGTGCCAGGTTTGCCGGAGAAGATAAAGCTGGCGATATTGCCATCAAACTCTTCGACGTACTGACGGGCTTTGCTCAGGGCATTCATTTGTCCTTCGCACTCGACCCGATAGTTCTCAAACGAGCAGTTCTGGTGCAGCGGACGGATACCGGAGCGGTTAAACGTGCGCTGCATTTTCATGGCCCGGTTCTCGCGCGCCAGCGCCGCGGCATGAATTTCACCTTGTTCTTTTTGCCACGCCAGCAGTTCCTCGCCCGTTTTGAATGCGGGCTCGACATTGGGCGGCATCATTTTTTGCAGACGTTTCATCAGGTCGCCAACGTTTTTCATCGTTATCCTCTAAAACCCGGTGGAATATGACTGTCAGGTTCGCTGACACTGTTAACATCACGTTTGGGCATTCCGCCATTGCTGGCCCGGCCAATTTGTACGCTACGCGCGAGTTTTTGCTGCCACTGAACATGGTGAAAGATCTTGCCTTCTGCCTGCCAGTAGGCCACAAACGCGGCCAGCTCTTCGGCGGTGACCGGTTCTCTGAGCGCGATGCCCCATAGCGCGGCCTGTCGCTGAAAGTCAGCATCGGGCTGCCAGTCAGCGTACATCGGAAATTTCCCCATCGGTACGACAACAGGTGCCGCTTGCGGCTCTTCGTAAAATTGCGCATCCAGCGTGATATCGCTTCCCGGACGTGACAGCTTCTCTTCGAGCGCCAGTAGTTCGGCCAGACGCGCAGGGGTTACGGCATAAAACGCGGGCGCATTATTGGCGAAAACGGCCACTGCGCCACCTGCTGACTTTGCCAGCACGGCCTGGTGATCGTGTAATAAGGCGTCAATACCGACGACGTCCGGAGTCAAAATTTTACAGGGCATAATGTTTCTCAATACTGAACAACAACCGAGAAGGGGACTGCTTTTATAGTAACACAGAGAAGAAGGAGAGCAGCAGGATGAGGGTGATTCCCCATCCGCTATGGTATTAAGCAGGTGCACCGTCACACGCGCGGGCGTTTGCGATACAGCCATAATCCCGGTACGGAAAGCCCGATGGACAGAGCCCCCACGATGGACGAGGCTTTCAGGAAGTTAGTCAGCAGGGTAATCATCAGCTCTTCGCTGTAACCGAAATGACCGATTTTTACCGCAGAGATCATCGCTGTGTATGCAGAGATCCCCGGAAACATGGGGATTACTGCCGCGACGGTAAAGACTTTCGGGTGCGCCAGATACCAGCGTGACCATTGGATCCCGATGCAGCCAATCAGTAATGATGCCATAAAGGTTGACCATTCGATATTGAGCCCCGCGGTCATCATCACCATGCGTGAACCGTGCCCAAGCGCGCCGAGCAGGGCACACCAGGGGAGCGCCCGATGCGGTACGTTAAAGACCATGGCGAATCCGACAGCCGGAATTGCAGACAGGATCATGTCCTGCAGCAGGGCAAAAATGAAATCAATTACACCCATCCGCGTAACCCCCACAGAGTCATCGACATCACTACACCAACGCAGGTTGCTAGCGTGAGCAGGCTGGCAATGGCCCAGCGCGCCAGCCCGGTATTTATGTGCCCTTTAAACATATCTGCGACCGCGTTAATCAATGGGAAACCTGGAACCAGCAGCAGCACGCTGGCCGCCATGGCAACCGTCGGCGTGTGATTAAACGTCGGCAACGTCAGCAGCAGACCGGAAATGGTGGTGGCGACAAAAGCGGTGACGCAAAAGTTAATTTGCGGATGCAAATGCCGGGAGGCCAGAATCTGGCGGATATACATGGCAATCATGCTGGCAAAAAAGGTAATAACCGCCCCATCCCATCCGCCATTATTCAGCTTACAAAAGCAGGCGCAGGACAGGCCGACCATCAATGAAACCAGCCATCGAGGGTAGCGCAGCGGTTTAATCTGACTAAAGCGTTTCTCCACGCCTTTGCCGTCCAGCAGCTTATGCTCGGCCAAAATGACGATGTGCTGAACTTCGGTTACGACGTGCATATTGATGCCGCGATCCTGATTTTTTCGGGTCGATGTCAGGCATTGTCCGTCTTTAATGGTGGTCAGGACGATAGCGTTAGAGGAGATGGCGCTTTCTACGCTATCCATACCAAGCGCCAGGCCGAGGCGGGTAGAGAGTTCGTCAACCAGCGCGCTTTCCGCTCCGTGTTGCAATAAAAAAAGTCCGCATTGTATACATAACCGTGTAACCGTTCGCTGTGACGACTGCTCTGTTTGCATGGCTCGCTCTGACTGAAAAGATGCACTCTGGATAACGACTGTCTTCTTTTTATCATGAAGCATGATCCCGCTGGCTCTGGCTAAGATCAATCTTTGTGTTGAAAAAAGAGGCAGAGCGGTGAGTTTTGCCGATGTACGGCTCTCTTTTCTATGCTATAGGGTTAACTTCCCTGGTGCGGTTATTCCTGTGTGCAGCAATTACGTAAGTAGCGCTAATAAATTAATGTAGATATTTTAATTGTACAATTAATGTTCCTCTAAGTGATTATGTCAGGATGGTTTTATAGTGTGATGCTATTAGGATTGTAGTGTCATCACTTTTTCATATATTTAAAATAAAAACCAAGGATAAACAATTCATACTGTCTATCTTTTTTACCTGCTGTCTTATTGTTTTTTTATTTATGAAAGAATTTCAGGTGAACAAGATTGCGGACAGGTGAATATGGAGGATTTATGTTGCCAGGACGCTGCAAGAACGCAATTATCATTAGTAAATTACCAATCATACAAACTGGGCTTAAAGGGGTGATGCAAGGGCAGTTCTCTGATTATGAACTGACGTATTGTCGCTCCGTAGAAGAACTAACTTTGCTGCAGTTGCGCTGCTCTGACCTGGTGATAGCTGACTTAACCAGGGACTGTAGTAATCCGCGTGCAATCTGCGATCAATACTATTCTTTACTGTCTCAATATCGCGATATCCACTGGGTTTTTCTCGTTTCACGCCTGTTTTATCCTCTGGCTGTTGAGTTGCTCATGTGTCCTGTCAGCTCACTCTTATCTGATGCGGAACCCATTGAGAGTCTGGTGAATGTTATTCATTCGGGAAATACCCGGGCCGAGAGAATCAGTAAGGTGCTGCTCTCTCCGCCAATTATCCCTGAATTACAGGATCACAGCGCTCGGTCAATTGTGCTCACCCTTTCTGAAAGAAAAGTGTTACGGCTACTCGGAAAAGGTTGGGGAATTAACCAGATTGCGATGTTACTAAAGAAAAGTAATAAAACAATTAGCGCGCAAAAAAATAGCGCGATGCGTTGTTTATCAATCCATAGCAATGCAGAAATGTATGCATGGATAAACAGTTCTCAAGGAGCACGAGAGCTGAACTTACCTTCAGTTTATGGAGAGACCACGGAATGGAAAGCAGAAATAACAAAAGCAATGTTGCACTGGTAGAAAAGTGCGCAATGAGTCGTGTAGGTATTAAGAGTTTATTTAATACCATGCCAGATAGCCCATACCATCTTTATCAGTTTTCTAATCAGCCGACCTTTAGCCAGCAAATGTTAAAAACATCTTTTTCTGCGGTCATTTTTTCACTTTCAGCGTTAAGAGCGGATCGCCGCGCAGGGCTGGTCTACCTGACGGAACTGGCGGTCAATTACCCGCGTATCCGGCGCGTGGTGATCGCTGATGATGATGCTGAAGTGCGATTAATTAGCTCGCTTTCCCCGCTGCCGCTGGATGGGGTCATCAGCAAAGCATCATCATTGGATGTATTACAGGAAGGGCTACTCGCAGCCTTGAATTGCGCCAAACGGGGAGTCGAAGGGACAAAAAATCACTGGTTTGTTAACCAAAACCGTATGTTAAGCCCTACTGAGCGCGAAATACTGCGTTTTATGTCGAATGGATACTCGATGCCGCAGATCGCCATTCAGCTTGAACGGAACATTAAAACCATTCGGGCGCATAAATTTAACGTGATGTCTAAACTGGGTGTGAATTCTGACGCCGGACTCCTGGATGCCGCTGATATTCTGCTGTACCTGCGTGCCGGGGAGCCAGCGCCTTTTCTCCATGCGGTTTCGTAACGGGGCGATTACGCGTGTGCCGGATTCACTCTCCGGCACCAGGGTGGGTATTCGTTACTGACAGACATCAACCCAGGTAGCAGAAGTCAGTTCAGCCATTCTGTCTGGCGTGATACGCACTGCGCTGTGCGTGGCACCAGCTGCGGGTAGGACTTCAGCGTAATGCTTCAGGGAGATATCACAGTAGACTGAAATGGGGGTCTCCAGTCCAAAAGGGCAGACGCCACCAACCGGATGTCCCGTTGCGTTGACCACTTCATCACTACTCAGCATGCGGGCTTTCGCGCCAAACGTACCTTTTAGCTTCTTATTATCCAGACGGGCATCGCCTTTGGCGACGACCAGGATAATGTCATTTTTTACTTTTAGAGAAAGCGTTTTAGCGATCTGTCCGGGTTCAACATTGTGGGCTTTCGCTGCCAGATCGACGGTGGCCGTGCTCTGGTCCAGTTCAATGATTTCAATATCCGGGGCATGTTCCGCCAAAAATTGCCGTACTGATTGCAAACTCATTCTTCTCTCCCGATAGCGTATGCGCAGTTCTGCACGGCAGAAAACCGCATGGCGTAATTTGTCACAGGGGAAGCGTGGCTGTAAATATTTTATTGTTACAACAAAGCAACATCAGCAGGACGTTTAAGACGAGCGGCGAGGGGGAGGATTCTCGCTTATTTCAGCGTACAGTCGCCGCATTGCTGGACGTCTGGCAGACGGTAGCGCTGGCAGCAGGTTCTGCGGACTAACAGCCCGTCACGTGGCACCACGGTGCGCCAGAGTGGATTATCCTCGCCACAGGTGAGTTGTTTCTCAAAGAAGCAGGCCTGGCGCAACGCTGCCAGTAGTTCATCACCCAGCAGCGGCTTCATCTCTGTCAAATACCAGTGAATTAAGTATCCGGTATTGCTCCAGATAAGCTTGCCGTTAATCTCTCCCGTTGCTTCCAGCGCCCGGACAACCGGCGTCAGTGCAGAAAGAATCAGTGTTTCCATCCGCTGCTGTGGTGAGCGGGCGCTGGTCTGCCTGTCGGGGTGAACGTCTATCCAGAAGCAGGCTGCACGACCCGTTTCGTGAAACTCGACGTGCATATGTTCGGGTGCAACATCAATGGCGTCTTTTTGCGTCAGCAGCGCCACCATCAGCGGGGGCATCATCAGGCCGATATACCACTGTGCCCAGAGTGAAATCAGCGGTTTGTTTTCACGAGTTAACGTGGGCTGATTGCGATAGATATGATCGGAATAAACTGCCAGGAGTGAACGCAGCGTGGCGGGTTGGGCCCATTCATGCAGCGTCATGGCACCTTGTGGCGGTGTTTCATCAAGACGAATGAAGTCCAGTAGGTGCTCACGGGTTTGAGCAATGGTTGCACGCACTGAATCGGCCAGCGACGGCATCTCCGTAGGGAGGTGGCTGCGCCAGATGACATCTTCAACGATTTCAACGATCGGTGCGGAACGATAAGCCATAGCTATATAAGGATGTTAATCTAAATGATAATGATTTCTAATCCTATAGGCGAGGGCTGGCTATGGCAAGATCTTTGTCGTGGTGTCGGGAGGCAGCGCACGGATAGCGTAGGCAGGGGTTAGTTTATCCGCAGTTCATCGCTGACTAGCGTGTTATTGCGTCCCTGATTTTTGGCTTCGTAAAGGGCTTTATCCGCTTTGCTTATTGCGGCATCAATATCCTGATCCACCAACGGCGCAATGCCGATGCTGACGGTCACGTTGGTGGCCACGTTTTCGTTAAACATGTGGGGAATTTTAAGATCGTAGACTTTCTGGCGAATACGCTCGGCGGCGGCCTGTGCCTGCTGCGGATCGACTGCTGTCAGTAAAACCATAAATTCCTCGCCGCCAAAGCGTGCCACCACATCCCGTGAGCGTACGGAATCCCGAATGGCGGCGGAAACACGGATCAGCGCCTGGTCACCCATCATATGCCCGTAATGGTCGTTATAGGCTTTGAAATGGTCGATATCCAGCAGCAGCACGTAATGCTTCGCGTTGCTCAGGGCCAGCAGCGTATCGAGTCGGTGTTGCAGTCCCCGGCGATTATACAGCCCGGTTAACGGGTCGAGCATACTGAGACCGTTTAGCGTTTCCCGTTCTTCCAGTAGCTTGTACATCAGTTGCTGAGCAAAACCGTCATAGCGCTTTTGTATCACGTGCTGAATGGCGATCCCGGCCATCGGCAGCGCCATAAAATAGATCACGCGCAGTCCATGTTCGCTGCCGTTCAGCCACAAGCAGACGGCAACGGAGGGGAGTGAATGGAAGGTAAAGGCGATGATATTATTGGCAAAAGCAATTGATCCAATAAACAGTACGCTGAGCAGCGCTATCAATAGAAAAGAATAATCATTATGACCTAGTGCGTTATATTTCAAGGAAATATGTAATGCCCACAACAAGCCAAAAGCGAGTGAAATAAAAGGAAGATTAATTCGTTTATCCGCATATTTCCCATGCCATGCCAGCAACAGTGTACTCATCACGAGTATCGTCAACGCCGGTTCTGATAACGCTTTAACGGCAAAAAGTGGAAAAAAGAGTGTAAACAGTGCGGAGACTGCGTTGAGCAGCAGAAACAGTCGTAAAGAGAGTTGATATTTTTTGGTGCGTAGCGTTCGCCAGGATTGTACTGTCATAGGTAAATGTTGTTATTTATCTGCTATATACGAAGGTGTGTTGGTAAATAAAACAAATAACGAACGAGGTATCATTAGCCGGGGTCTTTATTGTTTTTAGTTGAAAAGCTAACCGGCGAGCAATTTATCACCTTAAATTATTCATGTCATCAATCGTTAAGTAAAACTCATATAATTGATAGTACTTCCCCGCTGACAAATGAGAAAATATATCATATGATATTGGTTATCATTATCAATGTCATAGGTAAAACCATGTTGCAACGTGCGCTGGGCAGTGGATGGGGTGTGCTGCTGCCGGGGATATTCATTGCGGGTCTGGCTTTTACTGACCTGTCAGTTCACGCATGGAAAGCGATGATTGTATTAGGATTACTGTTAACTTCACTGATGCTGTACCACAAGCGTTTACGGCATTATGTTTTACTGCCTTCATGCGCAGCAGTGATCGCCGGTGTGGTTCTGATGATGATGAACTGGAATCAGGGATGAACAAAGCAAGGAAGATAATCGAGAGGAAAATAAGATAATTGGTGCGAGGGGGGGGACTCGAACCCCCACATCCTAAGGACACTAACACCTGAAGCTAGCGCGTCTACCAATTCCGCCACCTTCGCACAGTCATCTTACTTTTTTTTGATATCGCCTCGTTGGTGCGAGGGGGGGGACTCGAACCCCCACATCCTAAGGACACTAACACCTGAAGCTAGCGCGTCTACCAATTCCGCCACCTTCGCCCAGTGCGAGCAATATCAAACGTGGATTATGGTGCGAGGGGGGGGACTTGAACCCCCACGTCCGAAAGGACACTAACACCTGAAGCTAGCGCGTCTACCAATTCCGCCACCTTCGCATACCATCGACACTCAAAAAGTATCGTTACCACGGAGGCGCATTCTAGTGGTTTTCAACTTTTCGTCAATAGCTAATTACGCGGTCTGGGTTGATTGGCGCAAAAACGGCCACGTACATGGCCGTGAGTGATTTCCGTTAGGCTTTCTTTGCCTGGCGGGTCATTACCGTGCGATACACCTTAAAACGACCGGTCTGGGCGATGACTTCATGGAAGCCAAACATCTCATCCAGAATTTTCGGGTACGGCAGGAAGGCGTTGGCCACAATACGCAGTTCACCGCCGCTGTTAAGATGACGCACCGCGCCGCGAATCAGAGTTTGTGCGGCATCGAGGCTGGTTTGCATCCCGTCGTGGAACGGCGGGTTGGAGATGATCATGTCAAAGCGACCGGTCACGTCAGAAAAAACGTTGCTGGCGAAGACATCGCCTTCAATTCCGTTTGCCGCAAGCGTAGCTCGGCTGGCTTCAACCGCGGATGCACTGACATCACACAGGGTCAGTCGCACTTTCGGTGAATGACTGGCTAAGGCTACGGAGAGAACACCCGCCCCGCAACCGACATCCAGCACTTTACCTTTGGTGTGCGGCGTCAGGGTTGAGAGCAGCAGTTGGCTGCCGACATCCAGGCCGTCACGACTGAACACGCCCGGCAGCGTTTTGATGGTCAGGTTGTCGACGCTGTACTCGTCCCAGTATTTTTCGGCATCAAAGACCGGCTGTTTTTCCAGGCGACCGTGATAGAGACCACAGCGGCGTGCGCTGTCGATTTTATTCAGTGGCGCGAATTCGGCCAGCATCTGCTCCGCGCTGCGTACACCGCTGCGGTTCTCGCCAACGACAAAAATATCGGTGCCGACTGGCAGCAGCGACAGAATGTTCATCAGTTGGAACTGGGCTTCCGGCTTATTCTTCGGCCAGTAATAGATCAGCGTATCGCTGTCCGCAACGTCTTCGGCCTGGGCTACGAGGCTAAAGCGTACGTTATCGCCCATCTGGCGGTTTAACACCTGCCAGTGGTGGAGTTGTTGGGTATGTGCGCGGTTGGCGGCACTTTCGAAGTGGGCAGGCAGGTCATCCTGCAAATCACCGGCAAACAGAATACGGCTTTGTTCGAAATCATCACTGTGGCGCAGCAAGACTTCACTTGCCGGGGTAAAAGCAGACATGGAATGCTCCTCAATTTATACAGGTTGCGATTATATACACAAAATCAGTCAAGCTGAATCAAGGCGGCCTGCGGGATGTCGTGTATCGTTGTTTGTTGGCGTAGATTCGACAGATTTGCTATATTTGCGCCCCTGATAGACAGGAGTGTTTCGCTATGACATCCCGACGAGACTGGCAGTTACAGCAACTGGGCATTACGCAGTGGTCGCTGCGCCGTCCTGGCGCACTGCAAGGGGAGATCGCGATTTCCATTCCTGCGCACGTCCGTCTGGTGATGGTCGCGGCGGAGCCACCCGCGTTAACCGAACCGTTGATGAACGATATTTTACGCGCATTGACCGTCAGTGCGGATCAGGTTTTACAACTGACGCCAGACCGTGTCGCCATGCTGCCGCAAGGCAGTCGCTGTAATAGCTGGCGGCTGGGAACCGAAGAGCCTCTGCAACTGGATGGCGCTCAGGTCACCAGTCCTGCGTTTAATGAATTACGGGAAAACCCAGCGGCACGCGCCGCCTTATGGCAACAAATCTGCGCATATGAACACGATTTCTTCCCTCAATCCGACTGATTTACCCGCAGCATTTCAGATTGAAAAACGCGCCCATGCTTTTCCATGGAGCGAAAAAACATTTGCCAGCAACCAGGGCGATCGCTATCTCAACTATCAGTTAACCGTTGATGGAACGATGGCCGCCTTTGCGATAACGCAGGTCGTGCTGGATGAAGCCACGCTGTTCAACATTGCCGTCGATCCTGATTTTCAGCGACGGGGACTGGGACGTGAGCTACTGGAGTACCTGATCGACGAGCTGGAAAAACGCGGCATTCTGACGCTGTGGTTAGAAGTTCGCGCCTCGAACGCTGCGGCGATTGCGCTGTACGAAAGCCTGGGCTTTAACGAGGCGACGATCCGCCGCAATTACTACCCGACAGCCGACGGCCACGAAGACGCCATTATTATGGCATTGCCAATCAGTATGTAAGACAAGGTGTAATGATGAAGAAGTGGGACTGGATTTTCTTTGATGCCGACGAAACGCTGTTCACATTTGACGCGTTTACCGGCCTACAGCGGATGTTTCTTGACTACAGCATTACCTTTACCGCTGAGGATTTTCAGGACTACCAGGCCGTGAATAAACCGCTGTGGGTGGATTATCAAAACGGTGCGATCACCTCATTACAACTGCAGCATGCCCGTTTCCTGAGCTGGGCTGAGCGTCTGAACGTGCCGCCTGGGTCGCTCAATGATGCGTTTATTAATGCGATGGCAGAAATCTGCTCTCCGTTGCCAGGTGCGGTGTCGCTGCTGAATACGATTCGTGGCAAAACGAAAATCGGTATTATTACCAACGGGTTTACCGCGTTGCAGCAAATCCGTCTTGAACGCACCGGTCTGCGCGATTACTTTGACCTGATGGTTATTTCTGAGCAGGTTGGTGTAGCAAAACCCGACCCGCGTATTTTTGATTATGCGCTGGAGCAGGCGGGCAATCCCGAACGCTCCCGCGTGCTGATGGTGGGTGACACGGCGGAGTCCGATATTCTGGGTGGCATCAATTCCGGGCTATCAACCTGCTGGCTAAATGCGCACCAACGCGAACAGCCGGTGGGCATTCAACCGACCTGGACCGTGGCTTCATTAAGCGAACTGGAACAACTCCTGTGTAAACACTGATTGCCTCCCCCCCATTGATGGGTAAAATAGCCGCAATTTTTCGTATTCAACATGCGTGACGTAGAGCCGCGCTTACTCAAGAAGATTGAACTATGACGTTGTCTCCTTATTTGCAAGAGGTGGCCAAACGCCGCACCTTTGCCATTATTTCTCACCCGGATGCCGGTAAAACGACGATCACCGAAAAGGTGCTGTTATTCGGACAGGCAATCCAGACCGCCGGTACCGTTAAAGGCCGCGGCTCTAACCAGCACGCGAAATCAGACTGGATGGAGATGGAAAAGCAGCGTGGTATCTCTATTACCACCTCTGTGATGCAATTTCCGTATCATGACTGCCTGGTAAACCTGCTGGATACCCCAGGGCACGAAGACTTCTCGGAAGATACCTACCGTACGCTGACGGCGGTGGACTGCTGCCTGATGGTTATCGACGCCGCGAAAGGTGTAGAAGACCGTACCCGTAAGCTGATGGAAGTAACGCGTCTGCGCGATACGCCGATCCTGACGTTCATGAACAAACTCGACCGTGATATCCGCGATCCGATGGAGCTGCTGGATGAAGTCGAAAACGAACTGAAAATTGGCTGCGCGCCAATTACCTGGCCGATTGGCTGCGGTAAATTGTTCAAAGGTGTTTACCACCTGTATAAAGACGAAACTTATCTGTACCAGACCGGTAAAGGTCACACTATTCAGGAAGTCCGTATTGTTAAAGGCCTGAATAATCCGGAGCTGGATGCCGCCGTCGGTGAAGACCTGGCGCAGCAGCTGCGCGACGAGCTGGAACTGGTGCAGGGCGCGTCTAACGAGTTCGACCAGGAATTGTTCCTCGCCGGTGAAATCACTCCGGTGTTCTTCGGAACCGCGTTAGGTAACTTCGGCGTTGACCATATGCTTGACGGTTTGGTGGAGTGGGCGCCTGCGCCTATGCCGCGCAAAACCGACACCCGCATCGTTGAGGCATCTGAAGAGAAATTCACCGGTTTTGTGTTTAAAATTCAGGCCAATATGGACCCGAAACACCGCGACCGCGTGGCGTTCATGCGTGTGGTTTCCGGCAAGTACGAGAAAGGCATGAAAATGCGTCAGGTGCGCATTGGTAAAGACGTAGTGATCTCTGATGCGCTGACCTTTATGGCGGGTGACCGCTCTCACGTGGAAGAAGCCTACCCGGGCGATATCCTCGGTCTGCACAACCACGGCACTATTCAGATTGGCGACACCTTTACTCAGGGTGAGATGATGAAGTTCACCGGTATTCCGAACTTCGCGCCGGAACTGTTCCGTCGTATTCGCCTGAAAGATCCGTTGAAGCAAAAACAGCTGCTGAAAGGGCTGGTACAGCTGTCTGAAGAAGGTGCGGTGCAGGTCTTCCGTCCAATTGCCAACAACGACCTGATCGTCGGTGCCGTTGGTGTGCTGCAGTTTGACGTCGTCGTTTCCCGCCTGAAAAGCGAATACAACGTTGAAGCGATCTACGAATCGGTCAACGTGGCGACCGCGCGCTGGGTAGAATGCTCAGACGTGAAGAAATTCGAAGAGTTTAAGCGTAAAAACGAAATTCAGCTGGCGCTGGATGGCGGCGATAACCTGACTTATATCGCCCCGACCATGGTTAACCTGAACCTCACCCAGGAACGTTATCCGGACGTGACGTTCCGTAAAACTCGCGAACACTAATCGGCCTTCCAGGGTGCGGCTTATGCCGTGCCCTGCGACTTTCCCTGCCTTATTAATCCCTTACGGAATGTTCTTAAATCCCGCACTTTTTCCTCATTTTGCCTATTTTTTGACCGTATTTGTCTGCGACATAAAAATTGTGATCTATATTTAACAATGTGATGACATAAGTATCGGCTTTAAATTCTACGTTACTTTCTCATCTTAGTTGTTTTAGCTGATATTTATTTTGATTACGAGATTAGTTGCTGGCTCAGCCCGATAAGCGGCAGAGCATCGATATGAGCAAAAAAAGGATTAAATCGATGACAATGACAAAACTGAAGATCTCAAAAACGCTGCTGGCTGTGATGCTGACGTCTGCTGTTGCCACGGGGTCTGCATTTGCAGAAAACGCGACCACCGATAAAGGGCAATCCGGTCTTGAAAGCGCAGGGCAGAAAGTTGATAGCTCGATGAATAAAGTCGGCGATTTCATGGATGACAGCTCCATTACCGCAAAAGTGAAAGCCGCGCTGGTCGATCACGAAAGCATTAAGAGCACCGATATCTCGGTTAAAACAGACCAGAAAGTGGTCACGTTAAGCGGATTTGTTGAAAGCCAGGCGCAGGCAGAAGAAGCGGTAAAAGTGGCGAAAGGCGTTGAGGGAGTTACCTCCGTGAGCGACAAACTGCACGTGCGTGACAGCAAAAGCACTTCTGTAAAAGGCTATGCGGGCGATACGGCAACCACCAGTGAAGTCAAAGCCAAATTGCTGGCTGATGACATCGTTCCTTCTCGCAAAGTGAAAGTGGAGACCACCGATGGCGTGGTTCAGCTTTCAGGCACCGTTGACTCACAGGCGCAAATCGAGCGCGCTGAGAGTATCGCCAAAGCCGTTGATGGCGTGAAAAGCGTTAAAAACGACCTCAAAACTCAGTAATTCGACTTAATTCGCCAACCTGATATTTGTCGGAAGGCGCGTTGTGCACCACACTAAAATATCGCAATGGGCGGCCTGAGCGCCCATATCAAGCGGTTGACATTAACTATGGTAAAGGAGAAGCGTATGTTTCGTTGGGGCATCATATTTCTGGTTATCGCGTTAATTGCCGCCGCTCTGGGCTTTGGTGGACTGGCGGGTACCGCTGCAGGTGCAGCGAAAATTGTCTTCGTGGTGGGGATTATCTTGTTCCTGGTCAGCCTGTTTACCGGGCGTAAACGACCCTAGTTGGTAAACCGTAAAGAAAAATTGCTACTCAGCCAGTCCAGCGGACTGGCTTTTACGGTTTTAGTGATACGTAATTTGCGTTACTTTGTCGCTCTATCATAAAAAAAACAGGAAGGCAGAGGTGGGGCAGAGAATACCCGTCACGCTCGGTAATATTGCGCCGTTATCGTTACGTCCGTTTCAACCCGGCAGCATGGCGCTGGTGTGCGAGGGCGGAGGGCAAAGAGGCATTTTTACCGCGGGCGTGCTGGACGAGTTTATGCGCGCGCAGTTTAATCCTTTTGATCTCTTCTACGGGACGTCCGCTGGTGCGCAAAACCTGTCGGCCTATCTCTGTAACCAGCCGGGTTACGGGCGCAAAGTGATTATGCGCTACACCACCCGACGTGAATTCTTTGACCCGGTGCGGTTTGTGCGCGGGGGAAATCTCATCGATCTCGACTGGCTGGTAGAGGCCACCGCCGCGCAGATGCCGCTGGCGATAGACCATGCCGAACAGTTATTTGCCGCGGGAAAAGCGTTTTACATGTGCGCCTGTCGCGGAGATGACTACACGCCGGGTTATTTTTCGCCGAACCGACAAAACTGGCTCGACCTTCTGCGTGCGTCCAGCGCCATTCCTGGATTTTATCGTAGCGGGGTAGCGCTGGACGGCGTGAACTATCTGGACGGTGGGGTCAGTGACGCCATCCCCGTTCAGCAGGCGGTAAAGCAGGGGGCCAAAACGCTGGTGGTGATCCGCACCGTGCCCTCGCAAATGTACTACACCCCGCAGTGGTTCAAACGCATGGAACGTTGGCTGGGGGAAAGCAGCCTGCAACCGCTGGTCAATCTGGTGCAGCATCATGAGGCCAGCTACCGCGCCATTCAGAGTTTTATTGAAAAACCGCCGGGTAAGCTGCGTATCTTTGAGATCTATCCGCCCAAGCCGCTCCACAGTATGGCGCTGGGAAGCCGAATTCCGGCCCTGCGGGAAGACTATAAAACCGGACGCCTGTGCGGACGTTACTTTTTGGCGACCGTCGGTAAACTGTTGGCGAAAAACACACCGTTGCCCCGCCAGACGCCGAAGATTATGGTGCCTGGACCGGTGGTGGTCCCTCCGGCACCGGTTGCCAACGATGCCCTTATACCGGTGGTGGCCGATGCACCTCAGGCCAACGACACGACGTTTAGCCATGAGGATCTGGCGTGAGCTATCGGTTTATCGATACGCATTGTCATTTTGATTTTCCGCCGTTCACCGGCGACGAACCTGCCAGCATTCAGCGGGCAATTGAAGCCGGTGTGAGCCGCATTATTGTGCCGGCGACCGAGGCGGCGAACTTTTCCCGCGTGCTGGCGTTGGCGCAAACCTACCCCCCGCTATTTGCAGCTCTGGGTTTACATCCGATTGTGATTGAACATCATGACGATGATGCCCTGGACCAGTTGCAACAGGCGCTGGAAAAGCGTGTACAGAAGGTGGTGGCGGTAGGGGAGATAGGACTGGATTTGTATCGTGATGATCCGCAGTTCGACAAGCAGGAAAGGATGCTGGACGCGCAGCTTCAACTGGCGAAGCGCTACGAACTGCCGGTGATCCTGCATTCACGACGTACTCATGACAAACTGGCGATGCACCTTAAGCGCCATGCGCTACCGCGTACCGGCGTAGTGCATGGCTTTGCCGGAAGCTTGCAGCAGGCGGAACGCTTTGTGCAGCTGGGATACAAAATTGGCGTGGGCGGAACCATTACCTATCCCCGAGCCAGCAAAACGCGCGAGGTGATGGCGCGGCTGCCGCTGGGATCCTTGCTGCTGGAAACCGATGCGCCGGATATGCCGCTCAACGGCTTTCAGGGTCAGCCCAATCGCCCGGAGCAGGTCACCAGGGTGTTTGAAGTATTATGTGAGCTGCGCCCGGAGCCCGCAGAGGTCATCGCCGAGGCGTTGTATCGCAATACGACGGCATTGTTTACGGTGTGATTGTTGAGTGCCGGATGGCGTATCCGGCCGACAAAAGTGTGCGCTCCGTAGGCCTGATAAGCGAAGCGCATCAGGCATTTCACAGGTACAGCGCCGGGAAAATCACATTATTCACACCGCGTTCGCGCAGTCCTTGCGCCAGTTGCTCCACGTCCTCTGGCGTCGCGCTCGGCCAGGCTTTGGCTTCACCATACACGCCATGCGCATGAAACGCGTTAAGCCGCACGGGGATGTTGCCCAGGCGGTGAATAAACGCGGCCAGCGCATCAACGTGCTGCAGGTAATCAACGTGTCCGGGAATGACCAGCAGGCGAAGCTCCGCCAGTTTTCCCCGCTCGGCCAGAAAGAGAATACTGCGCTTGATTGCCGCGTTATCGCGCCCGGTGAGCTGTAAATGACATGCGCTGTCCCAGGCTTTTAAATCTAGCATGACACCATCGCAAACCGGCAGCAGCTTCTCCCAGCCGGTTTCACGCAGCATGCCGTTGCTGTCCACCATGCAGGTCAGGTGTTGCAGGTGCGGATCGGCTTTGATCGCTGAGAACAGCGCAATCACGAAAGGAAGCTGCGTTGTCGCCTCACCGCCGCTCACGGTTATCCCTTCAATAAACAACGATGCCTTACGAATGTGATGCAGCACCTCATCGACGCTCATCGTCTGCGTCATTGGCGTGGCCTGCTGCGGGCACATTTGTAGGCAGGTGTCGCACTGCTGGCAAATATCGGACTGCCACCACACTTTTCCCGCACTCAGACTTAAGGCGTCATGTGGACAATGCAGTACGCACTCCCCGCAATCGTTGCATCGCCCCATCGTCCACGGATTGTGGCAATTTTTACAGCGCAGATTGCACCCTTGCAGGAACAGTGCCAGGCGACTGCCCGGCCCGTCGACGCAGGAGAAAGGGATCAGCCTACTTACTGAAGCGCATCTGCTGTTCATGACTCATCACGCGAGGTTGACGTTCCAGAATGCGAGTATTGCGAGCGGCCTCTTCGCCCAGCCAGGTGGTGTTGGTGCGTGAGCCTTCGGCACGGTATTTTTCCAGATCCGACAGTCGCACCATATAACCGGTGACGCGGACCAGATCGTTACCGCTGACGTTGGCGGTAAATTCACGCATTCCGGCTTTAAACGCGCCCAGGCAAAGCTGTACCAGCGCCTGTGGGTTACGCTTGATGGTTTCATCCAGCGTGAGGATGTCGCTGATCCCTGCGTGATAATACGCGTGATGCGGGGCCACGGTTTGCAGATGAGTAATAGGATCCGGCTCGTCGCCATACGGCAGACGCGCGCCCGGCGTGGTGCCAATGTCTGAACTGATCCCCGACTGCGCATGCAGCATCGCCCGCTGCTGCCAGCCGTATTTCACCGGTGTGTTGGCCACAAAGTCGGCAAGCTGGGCGCTGATCCGATAGCCCATCTCATTAGCGCTCTCATCTTTGCCGTAGCGTGCGTTCAGCCCGGCCTTCTCACACAGCAGGTTTACCGCCTCCGCCAGGCCGTACATACCAAACATCGGCACAAAACGTTCGGGATCAATCAACCCTTCCTGCACCAGGAAGCTATTCTCAAAGAAATGTGATTTCTCATAGAGGAATTCACACCGTGAATCAATGATGGCAATTTGCTGCTGGCAATAGTGCGGTAGGGTGTGCGTAAAGAAGTCATCGATAGAGGTGCTGCGCTCTGCGATGGCTTTCAGATTCAGCCTAACCAGCGTACTTCCGCCGCCCGCCAGCGGCAGCGAGTTGTAACAACTGACGACGCCATAATGGCCTTTTGTGAAAATTTTATCATTTTCAGGGCCGTTGGAAATATGTGGTTTACTGCATTCGCAAATATTTTGCGCCACGTTTAACAGCAGGTCGTCAGGTGTGATTTGTGGATCATAAATAAAGGTAAGATTAGGCGAAACCTGCTTTAACTCTGCATCTGCACGTAAAATGGCGCGGGTGATCGGCGTATCGGTCGGGCCAATATTGGCATGCATAAAGGCGTCTGGCAGGGTTCTGTCGAGATACCGCCAGAAACGTTTTATTCGAATATCGATCTCTTCTTGTGTTAGAATTCTAACATACGGTTGCAGCAGGGCATCGAGCTGACCAAGGTACACCGGCATCGACGTCACTGACGGAACATGGTGGTACAGAATGGTGAGCAAGGATAAGGCGTCATCAAGATCCTGTGCACCTTCCAGCTCCAGCCAGGCTGAACCGTTGGCCAGAAAATGCGCATAATTGGGCAAAACATAACGTGGTTTGAACGGGGCATGACCTTCGTACATATCGCAGATAACCCCGTCATCCAACGCTTGGCGTGCTTCAGCAGGCAACTGCGGATAAGGCAGTGCGTTTTCTGCCTCCAGCGCCAGAAAGTGGCGTTTCTGCTCAGGGCTGAGCACCGGACTGGTCACGATTTGTTGGCAGCGCTGTTGCAGCGCGAGTTCGCTTGAAGTGGGCATCGTCGATTCCTTTATGTGCCGAAGGTTAAGCAACATTGTAGGAAGCAACCGATCCTCAACCTTTGATCCGGATGCGCCTGATGCCATCGCTTCTCGCCAGTAAAGCTCGATTATTTGAAGTGGATCTCATTAGAGTAATGCAAATCTGTATGTGGTTTTCATTAACTGTGATGTATATCGAAGTGTAATAGCGAGCGGATGTTAGAATACTAACAAACTCGCAAGGTGAAATTTTATACGGCGATGCCGTTGGAGAATGTTATGACCGATTTAACAGCAAGCAGCCTGCGTGCCCTGAAACTGATGGACCTGACCACCCTGAATGATGACGACACCAACGAAAAAGTGATCGCGCTGTGTCATCAGGCAAAAACCCCAGTGGGTAACACGGCGGCAATCTGTATCTATCCGCGTTTCATCCCTATTGCGCGTAAAACGCTGAACGAGCAGGGCACGCCGGATATCCGTATTGCAACGGTAACCAACTTCCCGCACGGCAACGATGACATCGATATTGCGCTGGCAGAAACCCGCGCAGCGATTGCCTACGGCGCAGACGAAGTTGATGTGGTATTCCCGTATCGTGCGCTGATCGCCGGTAATGAGCAGGTCGGTTTTGACCTGGTGAAAGCCTGTAAAGAAGAGTGTGCAGCGGCAAACGTGCTGCTGAAAGTGATCATCGAAACCGGTGAACTGAAAGAAGAAGCGTTGATTCGCAAAGCATCTGAAATCTCCATCAAAGCAGGGGCTGATTTCATCAAGACCTCTACCGGTAAAGTCCCGGTTAATGCGACGCCGGAAAGCGCACGCATCATGATGGAAGTGATCCGCGATATGGGCGTTTCGAAAACCGTTGGTTTCAAACCGGCTGGCGGCGTGCGTACTGCGGAAGACGCGCAGCAATTCCTCGCCATTGCTGATGAACTGTTTGGCGCAGACTGGGCGGATTCCCGTCACTATCGCTTTGGCGCATCCAGCCTGCTGGCAAGCTTGCTGAAGGCGCTGGGTCACGGCGACGGTAAGAGCGCAAGCAGCTACTAAGTTTTTATTG
>NZ_SZWV01000102.1:179922-244824 GCF_005280945.1 Citrobacter sp. wls718 | reverse complement strand
TAAGGCGCAAGCCGCCATCCGGCATGAATACGACTTGCCGGGTGGCGCATTGCTTACCCGGCCCATAATCGGGAGGTTCCCTTGTTTCTCGCACAAGAAATTATTCGTAAAAAACGTGATGGTCATGCGCTGAGTGATGAAGAAATTCGTTTCTTTATTAACGGTATTCGCGACAACACCATCTCTGAAGGGCAAATCGCCGCCCTGGCGATGACCATTTTCTTCCACGATATGACAATGCCTGAGCGTGTTTCGCTGACCATGGCAATGCGTGATTCAGGAACCGTGCTGGACTGGAAAAGTCTGCAGCTGAACGGCCCGATTGTGGATAAGCACTCTACCGGCGGTGTGGGTGACGTAACGTCACTGATGTTAGGTCCAATGGTCGCAGCATGCGGCGGCTATATTCCGATGATTTCCGGGCGGGGTCTGGGTCATACCGGCGGTACGCTGGATAAACTGGAAGCGATCCCGGGATTTGACATCTTCCCGGATGACGCGCGTTTCCGTGAAATTATTAAAGACGTGGGTGTGGCGATTATTGGGCAAACCAGCTCGCTCGCACCGGCGGATAAACGTTTTTATGCCACCCGCGACATTACCGCGACGGTGGATTCCATTCCGCTGATCACCGGTTCGATCCTGGCGAAAAAGCTGGCGGAAGGGCTGGATGCGCTGGTCATGGACGTGAAAGTTGGTAGCGGCGCCTTTATGCCAACCTACGAACTTTCAGAAGCCCTTGCTGAAGCAATTGTCGGCGTGGCGAACGGGGCAGGCGTGCGTACCACCGCACTGTTAACCGATATGAACCAGGTGCTGGCTTCCAGCGCCGGTAACGCAGTAGAAGTCCGCGAAGCCGTGCAGTTCCTGACCGGTGAATACCGCAATCCACGTTTGTTAGACGTCACCATGGCGCTGAGTGTGGAAATGCTGATCTCCGGCAAACTGGCGAAAGACGATGCCGAAGCCCGCGCCAAGCTGCAGGCGGTATTGGATAACGGTAAAGCGGCGGAAATTTTTGGTCGCATGGTCGCGGCGCAAAAAGGTCCGACCGACTTCGTGGAAAATTATGCGAAGTATCTGCCGACGGCAATGCTCAGCAAAGCGGTATATGCTGATACCGAAGGTTTTGTTAGCGCAATGGATACCCGTGCGCTGGGGATGGCGGTAGTTTCCATGGGCGGCGGTCGTCGTCAGGCATCGGACACCATTGATTACAGCGTCGGCTTTAGCGACATGGCGCGTCTGGGCGACAGCGTAGACGGGCAGCGTCCGCTGGCGGTGATCCATGCCAAAGATGAAGCCAGCTGGCAGGAAGCGGCGAAAGCGGTCAAAGCGGCAATCAGTCTTGACGACAAAGCGCCAGAAATTACACCGACAGTCTATCGTCGTATAACCGAATAACTGTATACTGATCTGATCGCTTTTTTGCGGCGCAAAAGGTACGGAGAATAATATGAAACGTGCATTTATTATGGTGCTGGACTCCTTTGGTATAGGTGCGACTGAAGACGCTGACCGCTTTGGCGATGTTGGCGCCGATACTATGGGGCATATTGCAGAAGCCTGTGCGAAAGGCGAAGCTGACAATGGTCGCAAAGGTCCGCTGAATTTGCCTAACCTGACCCGTCTGGGCCTGGTGAAAGCTCACGAAGGTTCTACAGGTAAAATTGCCGCCGGAATGGACGGTAATGCAGAAGTGATCGGTGCCTACGCATGGGCGCATGAACTCTCTTCCGGCAAAGACACGCCGTCTGGTCACTGGGAAATCGCCGGTGTGCCGGTGTTGTTTGACTGGGGTTACTTCTCCGATCATGAAAACAGCTTCCCGCAGGAGCTGCTGGACAAACTGGTTAAGCGCGCCAACCTGCCGGGCTACCTCGGCAACTGCCACTCTTCCGGTACGGTCATTCTGGATCAACTGGGCGAAGAACATATGAAAACCGGCAAGCCGATTTTCTATACTTCCGCTGACTCCGTGTTCCAGATTGCCTGTCACGAAGAGACCTACGGTCTGGATAAGCTGTACGAGCTGTGCGAAATCGCCCGTGAAGAACTGACCGAAGGCGGCTACAACATTGGTCGCGTGATCGCCCGTCCGTTTATTGGCGATAAAGCCGGTAACTTCCAGCGTACCGGTAACCGTCACGATCTGGCCGTAGAACCGCCAGCGGCGACCGTTCTGCAGAAACTGGTCGACGAGAAAAAAGGCCATGTTGTCTCTGTAGGTAAGATTGCTGACATTTACGCGAACTGCGGTATCACTAAAAAAGTGAAAGCGACCGGTCTGGACGCGCTGTTCGACGCCACCATCAAAGAGATGAAAGAAGCGGGTGATGAGACCATCGTCTTCACCAACTTCGTCGACTTCGACTCTTCCTGGGGCCATCGTCGCGATATCGCCGGCTATGCCGCAGGCCTGGAGCTGTTCGACCGCCGCCTGCCTGAGCTGATGGAGCTGGTAGGGGAAGATGACATTCTGATCCTGACCGCTGACCACGGCTGTGACCCAAGCTGGCCGGGCACTGACCACACTCGTGAGCACATTCCGGTGTTGATCTATGGCCCGAAAGTCAAACCGGGTTCACTGGGTCACCGCGAGACCTTCGCGGATATCGGTCAGACGCTGGCGAGCTACTTTGGTACGTCGCCGATGGACTACGGTAAAAACATGCTGTAATGCAATTGCCCGGTGGCGCAAGCTTACCGGGCCTACGGTTTTGTAGGCCTGATAAGGCGTAGCCGCCATCAGGCAATAACAATGAAATAAGGATAAAAGATGGCAACTCCACATATTAATGCAGAAATGGGTGATTTCGCTGACGTCGTATTGATGCCTGGCGACCCGCTGCGTGCGAAGCACATTGCTGAAACTTTTCTCGAAGATGTCCGTGAAGTGAACAACGTTCGCGGCATGTTAGGTTTCACCGGGACTTACAAAGGCCGTAAGATCTCCGTCATGGGTCATGGTATGGGTATCCCATCCTGCTCCATCTACACCAAAGAACTGATCACCGATTTCGGCGTGAAGAAAATCATCCGCGTAGGCTCCTGTGGCGCTGTGCGTATGGACGTCAAACTGCGTGACGTGGTGATTGGAATGGGTGCTTGCACCGACTCCAAAGTTAACCGTATCCGCTTTAAAGATCATGACTTTGCCGCTATTGCTGACTTCGACATGGTGCGTAATGCTGTTGATGCGGCCAAAGCGCTGGGCGTAGACGCGCGCGTGGGCAACCTGTTCTCCGCTGACCTGTTCTACTCTCCGGACGGCGAAATGTTCGACGTGATGGAAAAATACGGCGTGCTGGGCGTGGAAATGGAAGCGGCGGGTATCTACGGTGTTGCGGCTGAGTTTGGTGCGAAAGCGCTGACCATTTGCACCGTGTCCGACCATATCCGTACTCACGAGCAGACCACTGCTGCTGAACGTCAGACGACCTTCAACGACATGATCAAAATCGCGCTGGAATCCGTGCTGCTGGGCGATAAAGAGTAATATCTTTAGTGCCGGGGGGCGGCTTCGCCTGACCCGGCCTACGGTTTTGTAGGCCCGCTAAGCACAGCGCCAGCGGGCTTTTTTATTAGCGTACCGCGCTCGCTATCCACGCCGACAGTTCTCGTAGCTCTTTTTCCTGTTGCGGGAAATCGCCAATCAACGCCTCGCACTCCTGTTGCAGCCTGTCCGCCCGATACAGACACCCTTGCAAGCTGCCCGCTAGCGCTTCTAATGGCGCGGGATTGAGGCTGTCGGTAAAGACCTGCGCGCGGGTGATATGGCCTTTCTCCACGTCGAAATGTAACTCGACGCCACCCCAGGTAAAACGCTCATCCAGCAGATGAGAGAAGGCAGGGGCCTGACCAAAGTTCCACTCCCAACTGCTCTGGCGGGCAAACGTTTCGGCGAAGTTGGGCAGATCCGGCGTGTTATCCGGGGAAATAATTTCAGCCGCTACGCGTTCGCCGTAGTGTTGGAAAAAGGCGTCGGTCACGGCTTCACAGATTTTTTCATGAGTGATCTCAGGCAGCAGTTCAACCAGATTCGCGACCCGACCACGCACGGAGGTGATCCCCTTCGCCTGAAGCTTTTTCTGATCAGGGTTGAGGTAATTTGCCAGACGACTGAGGTCGGCATTCAGCAGCAGCGTACCGTGGTGGAACCCGCGATCTTTAGTTTCTCGATACGCCGAACCTGAAACTTTGCGATCGCCTTCGGCCGTTTTGACCACCAGATCGTTACGCCCGGAGGCGTCAGCGTTGACGCCCAGTGCGTTCAGGGCATTGAGTACGATAGTGGTGGAGATGGTTTTGTCGTATTCCGGTTTGCCTGCCATAAAGGTAAAGCAGGTATTACCGAGATCGTGAAACACCGCGCCGCCGCCGCTGCTACGGCGAGCCAGCCGGACGTTATCCTCTTCCATGCGTCGGGTATTGCACTCTTTCCACGGGTTTTGCGCCCGGCCTATGACCACCGTATCGGCGTTGCGCCATAAAAACAGCACGCGCTGCGTGGCGGGCATTTGACGAAAAATGCACTCTTCAACCGCCAGATTAAACCACGGATCGTAAGAGTCGGAGATAAGCAGGCGTAATGTGGTCATGGTTGATTTCCTTCCTGGTGAATTACTCTTTTTTCTCGCTGTCTTCTTCCTGCACCGGTTTGTTGGCGGTCAGCAGGAACGGCGATTGTTGCCAGCGGGTGCGCTTACCTTGCAGTAATGTCCGGGTTAATACCACGCCAATCGCCAGTGACAGGAGCAGCATCAGGCGTAGAATGTTGGTGGTGTTATCCACCTGTTTGGCCTCGGTGGCAAGGGTGTGGGTATCCAGCGTCAGGCGCAGGTAGCCCAGCGGACCATTTTTGCCCTGAATGGGTTCGACAATTTGCTGATTAAAATAGCCCCCGGCTTTTTTACCGTCCAGCGCCAGCCGGTCGCGAACATTCACGCTCTCACCGGCATGCGTAATGAGATCGCCCTGTTCATCATAGACGCCCGCATCGAGAATACGGCTCTCGTCGGTGAGTTGGCGCAGCACGACAGCGATGCGTTTTTCATCCGGCGTTTCGGTACGCATCAGCGGCGCGACGTTTAATGCAACCTGGCGGGCCAGCGTGCGGGCCAGCTCTTCCAGCTGCGGATTTCGCTGCTGTTGATGGTTTTGACTAAACCACGACGCGCCCTGCATCAGGGCGACGAGCAGCGCGAGGCAGGACAATACAATCACTGCACGATGAAGTCGGAATTTCAGTTTTGCGCGAGCCATATTCCACCTGCTGAAAATTTGAGACTTAATGTTGCCAGAAGCGCTGGTTACAGGGTAGCCTCATGCGTTATTTTCCCCTGATGATTCCGACCCGAACGATTTTACAGGAGCTTTAATGCCTAACATTACCTGGTGCGATCTACCTGAAGATGTCTCTCTGTGGCCAGGTCTGCCCCTCTCTTTAAGTGGTGATGAAGTGATGCCACTGGATTACCACGCGGGCCGTAGCGGCTGGCTGCTGTATGGTCGTGGGCTGGATAAACAACGCTTAACGCAATACCAGAGCAAACTGGGGGCGGCGATGGTGATTGTGGCGGCCTGGTGCGTCGAGGATTATCAGGTGATTCGCCTCGCGGGATCGTTAACGCCGCGGGCAACAAAACTGGCGCATGATGCCAAACTGGATGTTGCCCCGCTGGGGAAAATCCCGCATTTGCGCACGCCAGGCCTGCTGGTGATGGACATGGATTCGACGGCGATCCAGATCGAGTGCATTGACGAAATCGCTAAACTGGCCGGAACCGGCGAGATGGTCGCAGAAGTGACGGAACGCGCGATGCGCGGGGAGCTGGATTTCACCGCTAGCTTGCGCAGCCGCGTCGCCACGCTGAAGGGGGCGGATGCCAATATTTTGATGCAGGTACGTGAAAATCTCCCGCTGATGCCCGGCTTAACGCAACTGGTGCTGAAGCTGGAAACGCTGGGCTGGAAAGTCGCGATAGCCTCCGGTGGCTTTACCTTCTTTGCTGAATATCTGCGCGAAAAGCTGCGCCTGACGGCGGTTGTGGCGAACGAGCTGGAGATCATGGACGGGAAATTTACCGGCAACGTGATTGGCGATATCGTCGATGCTCAGTACAAGGCCACCACCCTGACCCGACTGGCGCAGGAATATGAAATCCCAATGACGCAAACGGTGGCGATTGGCGACGGCGCTAACGATCTGCCGATGATCAAAACGGCAGGGCTGGGGATCGCCTACCATGCTAAGCCGAAAGTGAATGAAAAGACGGAGATTACTATCCGTCACGCTGACCTGATGGGGGTGTTCTGCATTCTCTCCGGTAGCATGAACCAGAAATAACGAGGTAAAACGTGGCAAAAGCTCCTAAACGCGCCTTTGTATGTAATGAATGCGGGGCCGATTATCCGCGCTGGCAGGGGCAATGTAGCGCCTGTCAGGCCTGGAACAGCATCACCGAGGTGCGTCTTGCGGCGTCACCGACGGTGGCGCGTAACGAGCGCCTCAGCGGCTATGCCGGTAATGCAGGCGTCGCTAAGGTGCAAAAGCTGGCGGATATCAGTCTGGAAGAGCTGCCGCGTTTTTCTACCGGTTTTAAAGAGTTTGACCGCGTGTTGGGCGGCGGTGTGGTGCCCGGCAGTGCCATTCTGATCGGCGGTAATCCAGGCGCCGGGAAATCCACCCTGCTGCTGCAAACGCTGTGCAAGCTTGCCGAGCAGATGAAGACCCTGTACGTCACCGGGGAAGAATCGCTACAACAGGTGGCGATGCGCGCCCATCGACTCGGTCTGCCGACGGCAAATCTGAATATGCTGTCAGAAACCAGCATTGAGCAGATTTGCCTGATTGCAGAGGAAGAGCAGCCAAAGCTGATGGTCATCGACTCCATTCAGGTGATGCACATGGCGGATATTCAGTCTTCGCCGGGCAGCGTGGCGCAGGTGCGTGAAACCGCCGCATACCTGACGCGCTTTGCTAAAACGCGCGGCGTGGCGATTGTCATGGTCGGTCACGTCACCAAAGATGGCTCTCTGGCTGGGCCAAAAGTACTGGAGCACTGCATTGACTGCTCGGTGCTTCTTGACGGCGATGCGGATTCTCGTTTCCGTACCCTGCGTAGCCATAAAAACCGCTTTGGTGCGGTGAATGAGCTTGGCGTCTTCGCCATGACCGAACAGGGCCTGCGCGAAGTCAGCAACCCTTCCGCTATTTTCTTAAGCCGTGGCGATGAAGTGACCTCCGGCAGCTCGGTGATGGTGGTCTGGGAAGGGACGCGTCCACTGCTGGTGGAGATTCAGGCGCTGGTCGATCACTCGATGATGGCGAATCCTCGGCGTGTAGCAGTCGGATTGGAACAAAACCGTTTGGCGATCTTGCTGGCAGTGTTGCACCGTCACGGCGGCCTGCAAATGTCTGACCAGGACGTGTTCGTTAACGTGGTTGGCGGCGTCAAAGTCACCGAAACCAGCGCCGATCTTGCGTTACTGCTGGCGATGGTTTCCAGCCTGCGCGACAGGCCGCTACCGCACGATCTCGTGGTCTTTGGCGAAGTGGGGTTGGCGGGGGAGATTCGCCCGGTTCCCAGCGGCCAGGAGCGAATTTCTGAAGCGGCGAAGCACGGTTTCCGTCGGGCGATTGTCCCTGCCGCCAATGTGCCGAAAAAGGTGCCGGAAGGAATGCAGGTTTTTGGCGTTAAAAAGCTCGCGGATGCGTTAAACGTGTTTGACGACTTATAATTCATTACCCGTCGTCTTTCTGTCGGCAGGTGTGTTGGCTGCCACCAGAAATCCATAGGGTAATTATTTGTTTCACCTTGTAGGCCTGATAAGCGAAGCGCCATCAGGCAGTGTTACGCGATTTTTCCAGCAGGAGGCTCTTGTGTCATCGTTCGACTATCTCAAAACCGCCATTAAGCAAAAGGGCTGTACCTTGCAACAGGTGGCGGATGCCAGTGGTATGACCAAGGGATATTTAAGCCAACTGCTGAATGCCAAAATCAAAAGCCCCAGCGCGCAAAAGCTGGAGGCGCTGCACCGTTTTCTCGGGCTTGAGTTTCCCCGTCAGCAGAAAAATATCGGTGTGGTATTCGGTAAGTTTTATCCGCTGCATACCGGGCATATCTATCTGATCCAGCGCGCCTGTAGCCAGGTTGACGAGCTGCATATCATCATGGGCTATGACGAAACGCGCGACCGTAGCCTGTTTGAAGACAGCGCCATGTCACAGCAGCCCACAGTTTCTGACCGTCTTCGCTGGCTGCTGCAAACCTTCAAATATCAGAAAAATATCCGTATTCATGCCTTTAATGAAGAAGGCATGGAACCTTATCCGCACGGCTGGGATGTCTGGAGTAACGGCATAAAAACGTTTATGCAGGAGAAAGGGATCCAGCCAAACTGGATCTACACCTCTGAAGAAGCCGATGCGCCGCAGTATCTGGAACATCTGGGAATCGAAACGGTGCTGGTCGATCCCAAGCGCACATTCATGAGCATCAGCGGCGGACAAATCCGTGAAAACCCGTTTCGCTACTGGGAGTATATTCCCACCGAGGTGAAACCGTTTTTCGTGCGCACCGTGGCGATCCTTGGCGGTGAGTCGAGCGGAAAATCGACGCTGGTGAACAAACTCGCCAATATCTTCAACACCACCAGTGCGTGGGAATATGGCCGTGATTACGTCTTCTCCCATTTGGGCGGCGATGAGATGGCGCTGCAGTATTCCGATTACGATAAAATCGCGCTTGGACAAGCACAATACATTGATTTTGCAGTTAAATATGCCAGTAAAGTGGCATTTATCGACACCGACTTTGTCACGACGCAGGCGTTCTGTAAAAAGTACGAAGGGCGTGAGCACCCGTTTGTGCAGGCGCTGATCGACGAGTACCGCTTTGACCTGGTGATTCTGCTGGAAAATAACACGCCGTGGGTGGCAGATGGGCTACGCAGTCTGGGCAGCTCGGTTGACCGTAAGGCGTTTCAGTCGCTGCTGGTGGAAATGCTGCAGGAAAATAACATCGATTTTGTCCACGTCGAGGAGCCTGACTATGACGGCCGCTTCCTGCGCTGCGTGGAGCTGGTGAAA
Source organism: Citrobacter sp. wls718 (assembly GCF_005280945.1). Classification (NCBI taxonomy): domain Bacteria; kingdom Pseudomonadati; phylum Pseudomonadota; class Gammaproteobacteria; order Enterobacterales; family Enterobacteriaceae; genus Citrobacter; species Citrobacter sp. wls718. Next base: position 235,730 of record NZ_SZWV01000102.1, on the reverse strand, counting down.
GAATTGATGGGTGAGCAGGGATAGATTTTAATGCCGGATGGCGGCGTAAACGCTTTGTCCGGCCTACAAGTTGCACTCACCTCGTAGGCCGGACACGCACAGCGCCATCCGGCACTTAACGGCAATTACTTAGAAATACGCTTGTACTTGATACGCTTCGGTTCCAGCGCATCTGCGCCCAGCGTGCGTTTCTTGTACTCTTCGTATTCAGTAAAGTTACCTTCGAAGAACTCGACTTTGCCTTCATCCTGGTAATCCAGAATGTGGGTGGCAATACGGTCGAGGAACCAACGGTCGTGCGAGATAACCATTGCGCAGCCCGGGAACTCCAGCAGGGCGTTTTCCAGCGCGCGCAGGGTTTCGATATCCAGGTCGTTGGTCGGTTCATCGAGCAGCAGCATGTTGCCGCCAACCTGCAGCAGCTTCGCCAGGTGCAGACGACCACGCTCACCACCGGACAGTTCGCCGACGCGTTTACCCTGATCAACACCTTTGAAGTTGAAGCGGCCTACGTAAGCGCGGCTTGGCATTTCGGTGTTACCGATCTTCATGATATCCAGCCCGCCGGATACTTCTTCCCACACGGTTTTGCTGTTATCCATTGCGTCACGGAACTGGTCAACGGAGGCCAGTTTCACGGTTTCACCCAGTTCAATGGTGCCGCTATCTGGCTGTTCTTCACCGGAGAGCATGCGGAACAGGGTGGATTTACCCGCGCCGTTCGGACCGATGATCCCGACGATAGCGCCTTTCGGTACCGAGAAGCTCAGGTCGTCGATCAGGACGCGGTCGCCGTAGGATTTACGCAGGTTGGTAACCTCAACGACTTTATCGCCCAGACGAGGTCCTGGTGGGATAAACAGTTCGTTGGTTTCGTTACGCTTCTGGTATTCGGTATTGTTGAGCTCTTCAAAGCGTGCCAGACGGGCTTTACCCTTCGACTGACGGCCTTTTGCACCCTGGCGTACCCACTCCAGCTCTTTCTCAATGGATTTACGGCGAGCCGCTTCCTGAGAGGCTTCCTGCGCCAGACGCTGATCTTTCTGCTCCAGCCAGGAAGAGTAGTTACCTTCCCACGGAATACCTTCACCGCGGTCAAGCTCCAGGATCCAGCCAGCCACGTTATCGAGGAAGTAACGGTCGTGGGTAATTGCCACCACGGTCCCTTCGAAGTCGTGCAGGAAGCGTTCCAGCCATGCCACGGATTCTGCATCCAGGTGGTTGGTCGGTTCGTCGAGCAGCAGCATGTCTGGTTTTTCCAGCAGCAGGCGGCACAGTGCGACGCGGCGGCGTTCACCCCCGGACAGCTTCTCAATTTTGGCATCCCAGTCCGGCAGACGGAGTGCGTCAGCGGCGCGCTCCAGCTGCACGTTCAGGTTGTGGCCGTCGTGTGCCTGAATAATTTCTTCGAATTTACCCTGCTGTGCGGCAAGCTTATCGAAGTCGGCATCCGGCTCGGCGTACTTCGCGTACACTTCATCCAGGCCTTTCAGGGCGTTAACCACGTCGGCGACCGCTTCTTCAACGGACTCACGCACGGTATGTTCCGGATTCAGCTTCGGCTCCTGAGGCAGGTAACCGATCTTGAGGCCCGGCTGTGGACGAGCTTCGCCCTCGATGTCGGTATCAATACCGGCCATGATGCGCAGCAGGGTGGATTTACCCGCGCCGTTCAGACCGAGTACACCGATTTTGGCACCCGGGAAGAAGCTCAGAGAGATGTTTTTAAGAATATGACGTTTCGGCGGAACGACTTTGCCGACACGATGCATGGTATAAACGAATTGAGCCACGTTGGACTTCGCCTCTTTTATATACTCTTCATCCTTCAGGCTGCCTCTGTGTTGGCTGCATTCGAAAACCCTGGTCACATAGCCATCTATGCTCGCAGGGATTTTCTCTCTTGCCGCCTTGATGCAGCCAGAATGATTTTGAGTAGGGTGATGAATAGTTATCAAAGGCGAAGTGTAGCCTTTTTCATTGCTCAATCCCAGCCAGCAGATCTCACTCGCAACAAAAGTAAAAAAGTGTCCGGAACGTGGCACTTTCTGCAATGTCTGATTAGCATGAATCTATTAAGCGGCATGATGCTGCACAGTCGTAACACGATAAGAGGAAGAGCTTGTGGACAAAGCCAAACACGTAGCCTGGCGCCTGCTGGCAGCCAGCGTATGTCTGCTGACGGTCAGTCAAGTGGCGCGAGCGGATTCTCTGGATGAACAGCGCAATCGCTATGCACAAATTAAGCAGGCCTGGGATAACCGGCAGATGGACGTCGTCGAGCAGATGATGCCGGGCCTGAAAAGCTACCCTCTGTATCCCTACCTTGAATATCGCCAGATTACTGACGATCTGATGAATCAGCCCACCGTTACCGTCACCAATTTTGTGCGCGCTAATCCAACGCTGCCGCCTGCTCGCACGTTGCAATCGCGCTTCGTGAACGAATTGGCACGTCGGGAAGACTGGCGAGGGTTGTTAGCATTCAGCCCGGATAAGCCCGGCACCACCGAAGCGCAATGTAATTACTACTATGCGAAATGGAGTACCGGGCAGGCCGAAGAAGCCTGGCAAGGTGCAAAAGATCTTTGGCTGACCGGGAAGAGTCAGCCCAACGCCTGTGACAAATTATTCGGCGTATGGCGGGCATCGGGGACTCAGGATCCGTTAGCGTATCTTGAACGTATTCGCCTGGCGATGAAGGCGGGTAATACCGGACTGGTTACCGCGCTGGCCGGACAAATGCCAGCGGATTATCAGACCATTGCTTCAGCGATTATTGCACTGGCAAACAACCCTAACTCGGTGATGACGTTTGCGCGCACCACCGGTGCTACGGATTTTACCCGTCAGATGGCGGCGGTGGCGTTTGCCAGCGTAGCGCGTCAGGACGCGGAAAATGCACGTTTGATGATCCCTTCATTGGCGCAGGCGCAGCAGTTAAATGACGATCAAACTCAGGAGCTGCGCGATATCGTCGCCTGGCGTCTGATGGGCAACGACGTTACTGACGAGCAGGCCAAATGGCGCGATGACGCGATTATGCGCTCACAATCCACCACGCTTGTGGAGCGCCGCGTGCGGATGGCGCTGGGAACTGGCGATCGTCGAGGGCTGAATACCTGGCTGGCGCGTCTGCCGATGGACGCGAAGGAAAAAGATGAATGGCGTTACTGGCAGGCGGATCTGCTGCTGGAGCGCGGACGTGACGCCGAAGCGAAAGAGATCCTGCATGCGCTGATGCAGCAGCGTGGCTTCTATCCGATGGTGGCAGCACAGCGCCTTGGTGAAGAATACACGCTGAAAATAGACAAAGCGCCTGCGGATGTTGACGCTGCCCTGACGCAGGGACCGGAGATGGCGCGCGTACGTGAGTTGATGTACTGGAACATGGACAACACCGCGCGCAGCGAGTGGGCGAATCTGGTCACCAGCCGCACCAAGTCTGAGCAGGCGCAGCTGGCGCGTTATGCGTTTAACAACCATTGGTGGGATCTGAGCGTGCAGGCCACGATCGCTGGCAAACTCTGGGATCATCTGGAAGAGCGTTTCCCGCTGGCCTACAAAGATCTGTTTACCCGTTACACCAGCGGGAAAGACATTCAGCCAAGCTACGCGATGGCCATTGCCCGTCAGGAAAGTGCCTGGAACCCGAAGGTAAAATCGCCGGTGGGTGCCAGCGGGTTGATGCAAATTATGCCGGGTACGGCGACGCATACAGTGAAGATGTTCTCGATTCCGGGTTACAGCAGTCCTAATCAGCTGTTGGATCCTGAGACCAATATCAACATCGGCACCAGCTATTTACAGTATGTGTATCAACAGTTTGGCAATAACCGCATCTTTGCTTCAGCAGCCTATAACGCCGGACCGGGTCGCGTTCGTACCTGGCTTGGCAACAGTGCAGGGCGCATTGACGCGGTGGCCTTTGTAGAAAGTATCCCGTTCTCCGAGACCCGTGGGTACGTGAAAAACGTGCTGGCTTACGATGCCTACTATCGTTACTTCCTCGGTGATAAGCCGGAATTGATGAACGACGCAGAATGGCAACGCCGTTACTGATCGTGGTGAGTGTGTTATGCTATCGTACTCGTTAAAGAGTACAAAGGGGGAGGCAATCGCGCCTCCCCCGCAACGATGGCGATATCTTATGACTCAGCAATCACCCTATTCAGCAGAGATGGCAGAACAGCGTCACCAGGAGTGGTTACGTTTTGTCGACCTGCTTAAACACGCTTATGAGCAAGATTTACACCAGCCATTGCTCAATTTGATGTTAACGCCTGATGAGCGCGAAGCGCTGGGGACTCGCGTGCGCATTATTGAAGAACTGCTGCGCGGCGAGATGAGCCAACGCGAGTTGAAAAACGAGCTTGGGGCCGGTATTGCGACCATCACGCGTGGGTCCAATAGCCTCAAAACTGCGCCGGTCGAGCTGCGTCAGTGGCTGGAACAGGTGCTGCTCGGAAAAGATTGAATTGCCTGATGGCGCTGTGCTTATCAGGCCTACAACGTAGCGCAAATAATTACCGATACACCGCGTTATGGAACGGGCTGAGCGCCAGGATCACCGCCTGGTGATAGACGCTGGCACGGGTTAACTTCCCGGCGGTAAACACGCCAATCGCCCCTTCTTTACGGCCTATCTCGTCAATGCCAGTGTACTGTGACATCACCGGACCGAGCGCTTCTCCCTGACGGACTCTGTCGAGAATCACCGCCGGCAGCGGCAGCGTAGCGGAACGCGCTTCACCGCGCTGAACGCCATTATCAATCACCACCCAGCTGAAGGTCGCGTCATCGTCAATGCCGGCTTCAATGGCCACCCAGAAATCGGCCTGCGGATGCAGGCGGCGTGCGTTATCTATGCGATTTCGTGCGCCAGTGCGCGTTTCCTGACTTCCAAAAGGTTGTTCCGGCACACCGCTCTCGACGGCGACGGGTTCAATATGGCAGGATCCTTCACCGAAAATCTCTTCAAATGCCCGAAGAATTGCCTGAATTTTGGCAGGATTGGTGGTCGCAGAGATAACCTTGTGCATAATTAAGCTCAGTTTGAAAATTCATCGCATCGCAGTATAACGGAAAAAACGCATGTTACAGGTATACCTTGTTCGCCACGGTGAAACGCAGTGGAACGCCGAGCGACGTATTCAAGGCCAGTCAGACAGCCCGCTGACCGCTAAAGGTGAACAGCAAGCTATGCAGGTTGGCGAACGCGCCCGCTCGCTTGGCATTACTCACGTCATCAGTAGCGATTTAGGTCGTACACGACGCACCGCAGAAATCATCGCCCAGGCGTGTGGCTGTGATATCACCTTCGACGCCCGCCTGCGCGAGCTGAATATGGGGGTGCTGGAAAAGCGCCACATCGACTCTCTGACGCCAGAGGAAGAGGGCTGGCGTCGCCAGTTAGTCAACGGCACGGTTGATGGTCGTATTCCGGATGGGGAATCCATGCAGGAACTGGCCGATCGTGTTAACGCCGCGCTGGCATCTTGTCTGGAACTGCCGCAAGGGAGCCGCCCATTGCTGGTAAGCCACGGTATTGCGCTGGGTTGCCTGGTGAGTACGATTCTGGGACTGCCCGCCTGGGCTGAGCGTCGGCTGCGTCTGCGCAACTGCTCGATTTCCCGCGTCGATTATCAGGAAAGTTTATGGCTTGCGCCGGGTTGGGTGGTCGAAACGGCAGGGGACATCTCGCATCTGGACGCCCCTGCGTTGGATGAGCTACAGCGCTAACGGCGAATAGGAATCAGGAATTCGCAGCGTAGGTTAATAGGGCGATCGCCTGCTTTGGCATCTTCTGCCGGGTAGTATCGCTCTATATCCTGACCTTTACGACGGGTCAGGTTCAGCATTGGCATACAGGTGCCATACACTGTCAGAATAAATTCCTGCACGCCCGTTCCCAGGCCTTCATAGGTAAACATGACATATTCGCCGCCCTGCAACAGGATTGGCTGCGCGGACGGTACATAGCCGCTGGCCTGTTCCGGCGTGAGTGCGGTGGTATAGAAGACTTCCTGTTCGTCATCTTTTTCAAAACTCGGACGCGTTTCGTTGAGTCCGTACAGCACCGGCGGAATGGCAGGAGCCTGGCTCAGGAAGTCGCGCCAGAACTGAATACGCATTTCATGACGGAAGTCGGAAATTTGTTCCAGCGAACAAGAGTAGCTTTGCGTGGTGCCGAGCAACTGCGTGTCTTCCAGCGTCACGAACTGATGTGCCGGCATCGCAAATTCCCCGAGTCGCATCGGTGGGCGAATACCAAAAGCGCTCCATTCCGGCGAGCGGCGGTACAGTGCAGGCGTCTGAGCGAATTGTTTTTTGAACGCACGGGTAAACGTCTGTTGAGAGTCAAAACGGTATTGCAGGGCAATATCCAGAATCGGACGCGCAGTCAGGCGTAGCGCCACAGCGGACTTCGATAAACGACGGGCGCGGATGTAGGCACCAATAGCGTGGCCCGTCACGTCCTTAAACATTCTCTGCAGATGCCACTTGGAATAGCCTGCTTTTGCCGCCACATTGTCAAGCGACAGAGGCTGATCCAGATGACCTTCCAGCCAGATTAATAGGTCGCGAATAATGCCAGCCTGATCCATAAAATATCCTCATCCTTTCAACAGCGAGTACCTGACGTCAGGTAAGAGGATAATAGCATTTTTTGCTGTTTTAGCATTCAGTGTTTTTTTTGCTCATAAATGCTGTTTTCGGACATACGAAAGCGTGATTATTGTAATCCTGTGATCTGTATACATTTTATTTTAGAATGTTGAATAATTGCTCAGGGCAACTTTTAAAAATGGTAACAATATGAAATATAAGAGCTTAGTCATTTCCTCAATTTTGCTGTTGTTGGCGCAGGTGGCCCATGCGGAGCAGATTGGTTCTGTCGATACGGTATTTAAAATGTTTGGACCGGATCATAAAATCGTCGTCGAAGCGTTTGACGATCCCGATGTAACCAACGTGACCTGCTATGTTAGCCGCGCAAAAACCGGCGGCATTAAGGGCGGGTTAGGGCTGGCTGAAGATACCTCCGATGCCGCCATTTCCTGCCAGCAGGTGGGGCCGGTTGAGCTGAGCGACAGAATCAAGAACGGTAAAGCGCAGGGCGAAGTCGTCTTTAAGAAACGGACGTCGCTGGTGTTTAAATCATTACAGGTGGTGCGTTTTTATGATGAAAAACGCAACACGCTGGCGTATCTGGCCTATTCCGACAAGGTTGTCGACGGTTCGCCGAAAAATGCCATCAGCGCGGTGCCCATCATGCCGTGGCGGCAGTAACAAGGAAGCAAAATGCAACAGGCGTTGATCTGGTTGGTTGAGGATGAGCAGGGTATCGCGGATACGCTTATCTACATGCTGCAACAGGAAGGTTTTAGCGTGGAAGCGTTTGAGCGTGGACTGCCGGTGCTGGAAAGCGCGCGTCAGCGATGCCCGGATGCGATAATCCTCGACGTCGGACTGCCTGATATCAGCGGTTTTGAACTGTGCCGTCGCCTGCTGGAGCGCCACCCGGCGCTGCCGGTTCTTTTTCTGACCGCCCGCAGCGATGAAGTGGACCGCCTGTTAGGTCTGGAGATTGGCGCGGATGATTACGTCGCCAAACCCTTCTCGCCGCGCGAGGTGTGCGCCCGAGTGCGCACGCTGCTGCGGCGGGTGAGGAAATTTGCAGCACCGCCATTGGCAGCGCGTTTTGGCAATTTTGAACTCAATGAACCCGCCGCGCAGATTGCGTGGTTTGGCTGTCCGTTAAACCTGACGCGCTATGAGTTCCTGTTGCTGAAAACCTTGCTGATGTCGCCGGGGCGTATCTACTCGCGCCAGCAACTGATGGATTTAGTTTGGGCCGATGCGCAGGATACCTACGACAGAACGGTGGACACGCACATCAAAACACTGCGCGCCAAACTGCGGGCTATTAATCCGGATCTCTCGCCGATTAACACGCATCGCGGGATGGGATACAGCCTGAGGAACGCCTGATGCGCATTGGCATGCGACTGCTGCTGGGCTACTTTTTGATTGTCGCCGTTGCCGCCTGGTTTGTTCTGTCTATTTTTGTGCAGGAGATTAAACCTGGCGTACGCCGGGCCACCGAAGGCACGCTGATTGACACCGCCACGCTGTTAGCGGCGCTGGCACGCGACGACGTACTCTCTGGCTCTGCTGCCAACGGTAAGTTGGCGCAGGCCTTCTCGCAACTGCATAACCGCCCTTTTCGTGCCAACATCAGCGGCATTAACAAAGTGCGCAATGAGTATCACGTCTACATGACAGATGCTCAGGGCAAGGTGTTGTTTGATTCCGCCAATAAAGCAGTAGGGGAAGATTATTCCCGTTGGAACGACGTGTGGTTAACGCTGCGCGGGCAATATGGCGCGCGCAGTACGCTGCAAAATCCGGCTGACCCGGAAAGCTCGGTGATGTACGTTGCGGCACCGATTATCGACGGTGAGCGCATTATTGGGGTGCTTAGCGTCGGGAAGCCCAATGCGGCAATGGCACCGGTAATTAAACGCAGCGAGCGGCGGATGCTGTGGGCGAGCGCGGTGTTGCTGGGGATCGCATTAGTGATTGGCGTGGGAATGGTATGGTGGATCAACCGCTCTATTGCCCGGCTGGCGCGCTATGCTGACTCGGTGACGGAGAATCGGCCCGTCGCGTTACCGGATTTAGGCAGCAGTGAATTGCGAAAACTGGCGCAGGCGCTGGAAAGTATGCGCCTGAAGCTGGAGGGTAAGAATTACATTGAGCAGTATGTGTATGCCTTAACCCATGAACTGAAAAGCCCGCTGGCGGCTATTCGTGGCGCGGCGGAGATTTTACGTGAAGGGCCGCCACCTGACGTGGTGGCACGTTTTACCGAAAATATTCTGACGCAAAATGCGCGTATGCAGGCACTGGTCGAAACCCTGTTGCGCCAGGCGCGGCTGGAAAACCGGCAGGATGTTGCGTTTACGCCCGTTGCGGTTGATGCACTGTTTGCCCAGTTGCGCGAGTCGCGTAGCGTCCAGTTGTCTGCTAAACATATCACGCTCAACATTGTGCCCTCATCATGGGTGGTTGCGGCTGAACCTGCGCTGCTGGAGCAGGCCATGGGTAATCTGCTGGATAACGCCATCGACTTTACCCCTGAACAGGGGACCATTGTCCTGAGTGCGCAGCAGCAAGGAGAAAAGGTCTCATTGCAGGTGACGGACTGCGGCAGCGGGATCCCTGATTTTGCGTTACCGCGCATTTTTGAACGATTTTATTCACTGCCCCGCAAGAATGGTCACAAGAGCAGCGGTCTGGGGCTGGCGTTTGTCAGCGAAGTCGCCCGTCTGTTTGACGGCGATGTGACGCTGAGTAATCGCCCCGAAGGCGGGGTACAGGCGTCGTTCACACTTCACCGTCACTTCACATAACTTCAAATTCTGCGCACATAGCCGTTCTACCTTGTCGTCATTGCAAAGGAGAACGCTATGTTGAAATCCCCCCTGTTCTGGAAAATCGTCACCTTAGGTGGCGCCATGCTGTTGCTGTTAATTCCTCTGACGATGGTCAGGCAGATAATCGTTGAGCGATCGGATTACCGTAATGAGGTCGAAGATGCTATCCGGCAGAGTACCAGTGGGCCGCAGAAGTTAGTTGGGCCGCTAATTGCTATCCCCGTGACCGAACTTTATACCTCGCTGGAAGACGGTAAAGAAGTCTCGCAAAAGCGCAGCTATATCCATTTCTGGCTGCCGGAGTCGTTGATGGTTGAGGGCAATCAAAATGTTGAAGGACGTAAAGTCGGCATTTATGAGGGCCAGGTCTGGCATAACGATGTGTCGTTGAACGCGGAGTTCAATGCGGAACGGCTGAGTGAATTGCATCACCCTAATATAACGTTAGGGAAACCGTTTATTGTGGTTGGCGTCGGCGACGCACGCGGGATTGGCGTGGTGAAAGTGCCGCAGATTAACGGGACGTCGCTGGCCGTTGAGCCGGGAACGGGGCTTGATGGGCGTGCGCAGGGGATCCACATTCCTCTGCCGGATGCGGAATGGACGAAGCAAAACCTTAGTCTGGCGCTGTCGCTTAATCTGAACGGTACCGGGGATTTTTCCGTTGTCCCCATTGGACGTAACAGCGAAATGACCCTAACCAGTAACTGGCCGCATCCCAATTTTCTGGGGGATTTTTTGCCCACGAAGCGTGAAGTTAGTGCATCAGGGTTTACGGCCCAATGGCAAAGCAGCTGGTTTGCCAATAACCTCGGTGATCGTTTTGATGGGGAAAAAATTGGCTGGCAGGGAATGCCAGCGTTTAGCGTGGCGGTAGCTACACCGGCCGATCAATATCAGCTGACCGACAGAGCAACGAAGTATGCCATCTTACTGATCGTACTGACTTTTATGTCTTTCTTTGTGCTTGAGAGTATGACCAGTCTGCGCCTGCACCCCATGCAGTATCTGTTGGTAGGGTTATCGCTGGTGATGTTTTATCTGCTGTTGCTGGCACTGTCAGAACATATTGGTTTTACCGCGGCGTGGATTATTGCCAGCCTGATTGGTGCCCTGATGAACGGCGTGTATTTACAGGCGGTATTACAAGGGTGGCGTAACAGTATTCTGTTCACCTTGGCGCTGTTGGCACTGGACGGGGTGATGTGGGTGTTACTGCGTTCGCAGGACAGTTCTTTGCTACTGGGAACCGGCGTGCTGTTATTGGCACTGTGCGGGATTATGTTCCTGACGCGTCATCTTGACTGGCACGCACTGGCTCGGCCCAAAGCAAAAGAGACGCAACCCGTGGAAAACGATGAATTTCGTTTGTGGAAGTAGGGTGGAGATAAAATGAAAAACGGCGCTTTACGCGCCGTTTTTGTTCCCGCAAGGATGAGATTAATCCTGCAGGTCGCCGCAGAAACGATAGCCTTCACCGTGAATGGTGGCGATGATTTCTGGCGTATCCGGCGTAGATTCGAAATGCTTACGAATACGACGGATAGTCACGTCAACGGTACGGTCATGCGGCTTCAGTTCGCGACCGGTCATTTTTTTCAGCAGTTCTGCGCGAGACTGGATCTTGCCCGGATTCTCACAGAAGTGAAGCATGGCACGGAATTCGCTGCGTGGCAGTTTATACTGCTCGCCGTCAGGACCGATCAGAGAACGGCTGTTGATGTCCAGTTCCCAACCATTGAACTTGTAGCTTTCGACGCTACGACGTTCTTCGCTGACCGTGCCCAGGTTCATGGTACGGGACAGCAAGTTACGAGCACGGATAGTCAGTTCACGCGGGTTAAACGGTTTGGTGATGTAATCATCCGCGCCGATTTCGAGGCCGAGAATTTTATCGACTTCGTTATCGCGGCCCGTCAGGAACATCAGCGCAACGTTAGCTTGTTCGCGGAGTTCGCGCGCTAACAGAAGACCGTTTTTACCTGGCAGATTGATATCCATAATCACAAGGTTGATGTCATATTCAGAGAGGATCTGATGCATTTCCGCGCCATCTGTCGCCTCGAATACATCATAGCCTTCCGCTTCGAAAATGCTTTTCAACGTGTTACGTGTTACTAACTCGTCTTCAACGATAAGAATGTGCGGGGTCTGCATGTTTGCTACCTAAATTGCCAACTAAATCGAAACAGGAAGTACAAAAGTCCCTGACCTGCCTGATGCATGTCGTAAATTAACATGATCGGCGTAACATGACTAAAGTACGTAATTGCGTTCTTGATGCACTTTCCATCAACGTCAACAACATCATTAGCTTGGTCGTGGGCACTTTCCCTCTGGACCCGACAGTGTCAAAAACGGCTGTCATCCTAACCATTTTAACAGCAACATAACAGGCTAAGACGTACCGGACACCCAATAAAACTACGCTTCGTTGACATATATCAAGTTCAATTGTAGCACGTTAACAGTTTGATGAAATCATCGTATCCAAATGTTAGCTTTCATCACAAAATTGCAATAATACAACTAGTTGCACGTGCTAACTAATAAATGTAATGAATCCTACGAATGAGATCCATTTTAAATTAAATTATCATGAATAAACAGAAGGATATGCAACTTCTGTTAACATAAAAAGCAATAGTACAGGTACGAAACAGTTTAGCATTTTTTACTTAATGTAAAATGCTTTTTCAGTGATCTCTGTTAAAAATATGTAAATTCGCGCTGCGTAATATGTTGATGTGCATCACATTATTATCGGCAAACTGACCAAAAAGAGTAGCAAAATGCGTTTAACAATTATTCTGGTGGCCCCTGCCAGAGCGGAAAATATTGGTGCGGCAGCCCGTGCGATGAAAACCATGGGATTCACCGAGTTGCGGATCGTTGACAGTCAGGCACACCTGGAACCGGCCACGCGCTGGGTGGCCCACGGTTCGGGTGACATTATTGATAATATTAACGTTTTTACAACGTTAGCCGAGGCGCTGCACGACGTGGATTTTACCGTTGCTACCACGGCGCGCAGTCGCGCAAAGTTTCATTATTACGCTACTCCGGTCGAATTGGTTCCGTTGCTGGAGGAAAAATCGGCGTGGATGGATCACGCTGCGCTGGTTTTTGGCCGTGAGGATTCTGGCCTGACGAATGAAGAACTGGCGCTGGCAGACGTGTTGACCGGCGTACCGATGGTGGCTGACTATCCTTCACTGAATTTGGGGCAGGCGGTGATGGTGTATTGCTATCAATTAGCCGGTTTAATACAACAGCCCGCTAAAACCGCTGAGGTGACGGATGAGCTTCAGCTCCAGGCATTACGGACGCGTGTTTTACGTTTATTGACCACGCTGGATGTTGCCGATGACATCAAACTCACGGACTGGTTGCAACAACGAATGGGCCTGTTAGGACAGCGAGACACGGCAATGTTGCACCGTTTTTTACATGATATTGAAAAAAATATCACAAAATAAAATATTGCCAATCTATTCTTTGTGGGTTTTTTATTCTGACTTCAAGCGTGCCTGACGCGCCGTATTGGTTGAAAGTAAAACGGTAAGCAGTGACTCGTGAACAAGTTTCGGAACGTGATCAATTTAGAAATTTATTGACTTAGGTCACGAGATACTTTAACCCTAAAAGAATAGAGCACAGACAGATAATAATTACAGAGCACACAACATCATGAAACGCATCGGCACCACCATTACTACAACCATCACCATTACCACAGGTAACGGTGCGGGCTGACGCGTACAGGAAACACAGAAAAAAGCCCGCACCTAAACAGTGCGGGCTTTTTTTTCGACCAGAGGCAACGAGGTAAACCATGCGAGTGTTGAAGTTTGGCGGTACATCAGTGGCAAATGCAGAGCGCTTTCTGCGGGTTGCCGATATTCTGGAAAGCAATGCCAGGCAGGGGCAGGTTGCGACCGTCCTCTCTGCCCCGGCAAAAATCACTAACCATCTGGTGGCGATGATTGAGAAGACCATCGGTGGCCAGGATGCTTTAGCCAATATCAGCGACGCCGAACGTATTTTCTCTGAGCTTTTGGTCGGTCTTGCCGCGGTTCAGCCCGGTTTCCCGCTGGCGCAACTCAAAGCCTTTGTTGAACAAGAATTTGCCCAAATTAAGCATGTCCTGCACGGCATCAGCCTGCTGGGACAGTGCCCGGACAGCATCAACGCCGCGCTTATCTGCCGTGGTGAAAAAATGTCGATCGCAATTATGGCCGGGCTGCTGGAAGCACGTGGCCACAAAGTGACGGTTATTGATCCGGTTGAGAAACTGTTAGCGGTGGGTCATTACCTCGAATCGACCGTTGATATTACCGAGTCTACGCGTCGAATTGCCGCCAGCCGTATTCCGGCAGACCATATGGTGTTGATGGCAGGCTTTACCGCCGGGAATGAAAAAGGTGAGCTGGTGGTGCTGGGACGTAACGGCTCTGATTACTCCGCCGCCGTGCTGGCTGCCTGTTTGCGTGCAGACTGCTGTGAGATCTGGACGGACGTTGACGGCGTGTATACCTGCGACCCGCGTCAGGTCCCCGATGCCAGACTGCTGAAGTCAATGTCTTATCAGGAAGCGATGGAGCTGTCTTATTTCGGCGCCAAAGTGCTTCACCCGCGCACCATTACCCCGATTGCCCAGTTCCAGATCCCTTGCCTGATTAAAAATACCGGTAACCCGCAAGCGCCGGGTGCGCTGATTGGCGCCAGCCGCGATGAAGATGATCTGCCGGTAAAAGGCATTTCGAATCTCAACAATATGGCGATGTTCAGCGTGTCGGGTCCTGGAATGAAAGGGATGGTCGGCATGGCGGCCCGCGTGTTTGCCGCGATGTCTCGCGCAGGGATTTCGGTGGTACTGATCACCCAGTCGTCTTCTGAATACAGCATCAGCTTCTGCGTCCCGCAGGGCGACTGTGCGCGTGCACAGCGTGCGATGCAGGATGAATTCTACCTCGAGTTGAAAGAAGGGCTGCTGGAGCCGCTGGCGGTCACTGAGCGCCTGGCGATCATCTCAGTAGTTGGCGACGGTATGCGTACGCTGCGCGGTATCTCCGCGAAATTCTTTGCCGCGCTGGCCCGTGCCAACATCAATATCGTGGCTATCGCCCAGGGCTCGTCTGAGCGCTCTATTTCGGTGGTGGTGAACAATGATGATGCCACCACCGGCGTGCGCGTGACGCATCAGATGCTGTTCAATACCGATCAGGTGATAGAAGTCTTTGTCATAGGCGTCGGTGGCGTCGGGTCTGCGCTGCTTGAACAGCTTAAGCGGCAACAAACCTGGCTGAAGAGCAAGCATATTGATTTACGCGTTTGTGGGGTGGCGAATTCGAAGGCCCTGCTGACCCATGTTCACGGTCTGAATCTGGAAAACTGGCAGGCGGAGCTGGCGGAAGCTAAGGAGCCTTTCAACCTCGGTCGCTTAATTCGCCTGGTGAAAGAATACCATCTGCTTAACCCGGTGATTGTGGACTGTACGTCAAGTCAGGCCGTGGCAGATCAGTATGCGGACTTCCTGCGCGAAGGCTTCCACGTCGTGACGCCGAATAAAAAGGCGAATACCTCGTCGATGGATTACTACCATCAGCTACGTTTTGCCGCCGCGAAGTCCCGACGTAAATTCCTCTATGACACCAACGTTGGCGCGGGATTACCGGTTATCGAAAACCTGCAAAACCTGCTCAGTGCAGGTGATGAACTGCAACGCTTCTCGGGGATTCTGTCCGGTTCGCTGTCGTTTATTTTTGGCAAGCTGGATGAAGGCATGAGCTTCTCGCAAGCCACCACGCTGGCACGCGAAATGGGCTATACCGAGCCCGATCCACGCGATGACCTTTCCGGGACGGATGTGGCGCGCAAACTGCTGATCCTCGCCCGCGAAACCGGTCGCGAGCTGGAGCTTAGCGATATCGTTATTGAGCCGGTGTTACCGCAAGATTTTGATGATTCTGGCGATGTCTCTGCGTTTATGGCTAAGCTGTCGCAGCTTGATGATGCGTTTGCCGCGCGCGTGGCGAAAGCCCGTGATGAGGGGAAAGTCATGCGCTATGTTGGCAATATCGAAGAAGACGGTGTGTGTCGGGTGAAAATCGCCGAAGTGGATGGCAACGATCCGCTGTATAAAGTGAAAAATGGCGAAAACGCGCTGGCGTTCTACAGTCACTACTACCAGCCATTACCGCTGGTACTGCGTGGTTACGGTGCAGGTAATGATGTCACGGCGGCGGGCGTCTTTGCCGATCTGCTTCGTACCCTTTCATGGAAGTTAGGAGTTTAACATGGTGAGAGTTTATGCCCCGGCTTCCAGTGCCAATATGAGCGTCGGGTTTGATGTGCTCGGGGCGGCGGTTACGCCCGTTGATGGTTCTTTGTTAGGTGATGTTGTCTCTGTGGAAGCCGCTGACAGCTTTAGCCTCAACAATCTGGGGCGCTTTGCGAGCAAACTGCCGTCAGAGCCGCGGGAAAATATCGTCTACCAGTGCTGGGAGCGATTTTGTCAGGAGCTGGGGAAAGCCGTTCCGGTGACGATGACGCTGGAAAAAAATATGCCGATTGGCTCCGGCTTAGGCTCCAGCGCCTGTTCTGTTGTGGCCGCGCTGGTGGCAATGAATGAGCACTGCGGTAAACCGCTCAACGACACCCGCCTGCTGGCGATCATGGGTGAGCTGGAAGGGCGTATCTCCGGCAGTGTTCACTACGATAATGTGGCACCGTGCTTTTTGGGCGGTATGCAGTTGATGATTGAGGAAAACGGCATTATCAGCCAACAGGTGCCAGGCTTTGATGAGTGGTTGTGGGTGCTGGCCTATCCGGGAATTAAGGTTTCAACGGCTGAAGCGCGGGCGATTTTACCGGCGCAATACCGTCGCCAGGACTGCATCGCCCACGGGCGACATCTGGCGGGCTTCATTCATGCCTGCTATTCCCGTCAGCCAGGGTTAGCGGCAAAGCTGATGAAAGATGTGATTGCCGAGCCATATCGCACCCGCTTGCTGCCAGGCTTCAGCCAGGCGCGTCAGGCGGTGGCGGAAATCGGCGCGGTGGCCAGTGGTATTTCCGGTTCTGGACCGACGCTGTTTGCTCTGTGCGATAAACCGGAGACGGCGCAGCGGGTTGCAGACTGGCTGGGTAAAAATTACCTGCAAAATCAGGAAGGCTTTGTTCATATTTGCCGGCTGGACACGGCGGGCGCACGGGTACTGGGAAAATAAATGAAACTCTACAATCTAAAAGATCATAACGAGCAGGTCAGTTTCGCGCAGGCCGTCACCCAAGGGTTGGGTAGAAAACAGGGGTTATTTTTTCCGCACGATCTGCCGGAATTTAGCCTGACCGAAATCGATGAAATGCTGAAGTTGGATTTTGTCAGCCGTAGCGCAAAGATCCTGTCCGCCTTTATTGGTGATGAAATAGCGAATGACGTCATCGCAGATCGCGTGCGCGCGGCGTTTGCATTCCCTGCGCCGGTTGCTCAGGTGACGGGGGATGTCGGTTGTCTGGAGCTGTTCCACGGCCCGACGCTGGCCTTTAAAGACTTTGGCGGGCGCTTTATGGCGCAGATGCTGACGCGCATCAGCGGCGACAAGCCGGTAACCATCCTGACGGCCACGTCCGGCGATACCGGGGCGGCGGTCGCGCATGCCTTTTATGGCCTGAAAAATGTGCGCGTGGTGATCCTCTATCCTAACGGTAAGATCAGCCCGTTACAGGAAAAACTGTTCTGTACGCTGGGTGGAAACATTGAAACTGTCGCCATTGACGGTGATTTTGATGCCTGCCAGGCGCTGGTGAAACAGGCGTTTGATGACGAAGAACTGAAGGTGGCGCTGGGATTAAATTCGGCTAACTCGATCAACATCAGCCGGTTGCTGGCGCAAATCTGCTACTACTTTGAGGCCGTGGCGCAACTGCCGCAGGAGGCGCGCAATCAGCTGGTGGTTTCTGTACCGAGCGGCAACTTTGGCGATCTGACCGCTGGACTGCTGGCAAAATCACTCGGTTTGCCGGTGAAGCGTTTTATCGCGGCAACCAATGTCAACGATACGGTTCCGCGTTTCCTTGAAGAAGGCGAGTGGGCGCCGAAAGCCACCCAGGCGACCTTATCGAATGCCATGGATGTCAGCCAGCCGAACAACTGGCCGCGCGTGGAAGAGCTGTTCCGTCGTAAAATCTGGCGTCTGAACGAACTGGGCTATGCGGCCGTTGACGATGCGACCACTGAGGAAACGATGCGTGAGCTGCAGGCGATTGGCTACACCTCAGAGCCGCACGCGGCGGTGGCGTACCGCGCGCTGCGTGATCAACTGAACCCAGGCGAATATGGCCTGTTCCTTGGGACCGCGCACCCGGCGAAGTTTAAAGAAAGCGTTGAACAGATCCTTGATGTGACGCTGGATCTACCAAAAGAGCTGGCGGAGCGTGCGGACTTGCCGCTGCTGTCGCATCATCTACCGGCTGATTTTGCCGCGCTGCGTCAACTGATGATGACCCGCGGATAATTGTTGTGCCGGATGGTGACGCTAGCGCGTCTTATCCGGCCTACGGGCATTCGTTTTGTGTCGTAGGCCGGATAAGGCGTTAGCCGCCATCCGGCATGTACACTAGTGCTCGTGACGTTTAAACACCAACTCGCCTTTACCGGAAGCTTCTTCATCAAAGAAATAGCCCTCGCTGTTAAAGGCGGTCAGCTGTTCTGGCTGGGTTAAGCGGTTTTCAATGATATAGCGGCTCATCAGACCGCGCGCTTTTTTAGCATAGAAACTGATCACTTTGAATTTGCCATTTTTCTCGTCGAGGAAGACCGGTTTGATCAGCTCCGCGTTCAGTTTTTTCGGTTTCACGGACTTAAAATACTCATCCGAGGCGAGGTTAATCACCACGTTGTCGCCTTGTGCTTCCAGCGCTTCGTTCAGCTTGTCAGTGATGATGTCCCCCCAGAACTGGTAGAGATCTTTGCCTTTGGTGTTGGCAAGGCGAATGCCCATCTCGAGGCGGTAAGGCTGCATCAGATCCAGCGGGCGCAGCACGCCGTACAACCCGGACAACATGCGTAAATGCCGTTGGGCGAAATCAAAATCGGCCTCGCTGAAGGTGTCTGCCTGCAGCCCAGTGTAGACGTCGCCTTTAAACGCCAGGATGGCCTGACGCGCATTATCGGGCGTGAAGTCAGGCTGCCAGTCGTGGAAACGGGTGGCGTTCAGGTCCGCCAGCTTGTCGCTTATCCCCATCAGCTTACCTATTTGCGGTGCAGACAGCTGACGCGCTTCGTGGATAAGCTGCTGGGAATGGTCCAGCAGCTCGGGCAGCGTATGGCGCGTGGTGGCCAGTGGACTTTGGTAGTCGAGCGTTTTTGCAGGTGAAATCAGAATCAGCATATCCAGTCCTTGCGGGAGATTTACTGCGACTGTAGCAAAAAAAACGACAGAATTGATCGATGGTTGCGATTGCCGCGCTAGCTGCGCGGCGGCTCATCCCAGGTATCAGGTGCAAGCTGTTGTCTGATATCAGGATAACGCTGCGGATCAAATTCCGGTCGCACGCCGAGTTTTCGCTGGCGCAGGTAGTCGCTGGCAAGAGTATGAACAACCGGGGAAAGCAGCAAAATCGCCGTCAGATTCGTGATGGCCATGCAGGCCATAATAATGTCGGCGAGCTGCCACACCAGCGGAAAGTGGAGTAGTGTTCCGCCGATCACGGTGCAGACGGTGGTAATACGCAAAATCCAGATGATGCGAATGGTGTCCAGTTTCAGAAAGATCAGATTATTTTCTGCATAAATGTAGTTAGCGACAATAGAGCTGAAGGCGAACAGAACCACAATCAGCGCAACGAACCCGGCACCCCATTCCCCCGTGAGCGTTACCATGGCCTTCTGGACCAGTTGAATACCTTCCATTGGAACGTACGTGGTGCCATTGCCTGCCAGTAGAATAATCATTGCGCTGGCCGTACAGATAACCAACGTATCGCCCAGCACGCCAATCATCTGCACAATGCCTTGTGCGGCGGGATGCGGAGGCCATGACGCGGCCGCGGCCGCGGCGTTAGGCGTTGAACCCAGGCCCGCTTCATTAGAAAACATACCGCGTTGAAAGCCGCTGGCAATGGCCTGGCTTAGCGTATACCCGGCGGCGCCGGCGGCGGCTTCCTGCCAGCCAAACGCGCTTTTCACAATAGTGACGATGACCTCAGGGATCTGTCCGATATGCCACAGGCAGATGACGATGCTGCAGCCGACCCACAGCAGGGCCATTAAGGGCACGATCCATTGCATCAGGCGGGCAACGCCTTTAATACCGCCGACGATGACGAGCAAAGACAGCACTGCCAGCGAGATCCCGGATACGAGGGGCGGGATGTCGAAAGCAAACTCCAGCGCACGCGAGACCGAGTTCGCCTGGACGCTGTTAAAAACTAAGCCATAGGCAATGAGTAAAAAGATGGCGAACAGAACGCCCATCCAGCGCATGCCCAGCCCGCGCGCCATATACCACGCGGGTCCGCCGCGAAACTGGCCTTTACTGTCGCGTTCTTTATACAGTTGGGCGAGTGAGCATTCGGCAAATGAAGTTGCCATGCCGATCACCGCCGAGACCCACATCCAGAAGACGGCACCCGCCCCCCCAGCCGCGATAGCCAGGGCTACGCCTGCCAGGTTCCCGCTGCCGATACGGGCGGCGAGGCTGGTACACAGAGCCTGAAATGAGGTTAAACCCCCAGGTTGTGGGTTGATGCTATTTTTAAGACTTTTGCCAAACTGGCGAACGTAGCGGAACTGGACGAAACCGGTACGGTAAGTGAACCAAAATCCTGCGCCCAGCAGGAGATAGATCATCACCGAGCCCCACAGTATTTCATTAATAAATGCGAAAAAATCAGGCATTAACATCCCTCTTGTTGATGCCGGCACGCGCTAATATCCTGATGTAAGCGCTACCAATTATCGAACAATATAAACCTTGTAATGAGATTGATAGCGGGAGTTTACCATAACATCAGGTCGACTCTTTAATTGCGCACTATAGGCTCTGAGATGCGTAATCAGGGCTGAACGGCAGGTGAGGCACTCCCGGCGGTTGCGCTGAGAGTGCGTCGTGCTATCATCAGGAAAGATCGGTTACATCCCCCTAACACGCTGTTTAAAGAGAAACGCTATCATGACGGACAAATTGACCTCCCTTCGTCAGTTCACCACTGTAGTGGCCGACACCGGAGACATCGCGGCAATGAAGCTGTATCAGCCTCAGGATGCCACAACTAACCCTTCTCTCATTCTTAACGCAGCGCAGATCCCGGAATACCGCAAGCTGATTGATGACGCTGTGGCCTGGGCTAAGCAGCAGAGCAGCGACCGCGCGCAGCAGGTCGTCGACGCGACGGACAAACTGGCGGTAAACATCGGTCTGGAGATCCTGAAACTGGTCCCGGGTCGTATCTCTACTGAAGTTGACGCGCGCCTGTCCTACGACACCGAAGCGTCTATCGCGAAAGCGAAACGTCTGATCAAAATGTACAACGATGCTGGCATCAGCAACGATCGCATTCTGATCAAACTGGCTTCTACCTGGCAGGGTATCCGTGCCGCGGAGCAGCTGGAAAAAGAAGGCATCAACTGTAACCTGACTCTGCTGTTCTCCTTCGCGCAGGCGCGTGCATGTGCAGAAGCAGGCGTTTACCTGATTTCTCCGTTCGTTGGCCGTATTCTGGACTGGTACAAAGCCAACACCGATAAGAAAGAGTACGCACCGACAGAAGATCCGGGTGTGGTTTCCGTCACGGAAATCTATGAGTACTACAAACAGCACGGTTACGAAACCGTGGTGATGGGCGCGAGCTTCCGTAACATTGGCGAAATCATTGAGCTGGCGGGCTGCGATCGTCTGACTATTGCCCCGGCACTGCTGAAAGAGCTGGCTGAAAGCGAAGGCGCGCTCGAACGTAAACTGTCCTTCTCTGGCGAAGTGAAAGCGCGTCCTGCACGTATCACTGAAGCTGAGTTCCTGTGGCAGCACAACCAGGACCCGATGGCTGTAGACAAACTGGCGGACGGTATCCGTAAGTTTGCTGTAGACCAGGGCAAACTGGAAAAAATGATCGGCGATCTGCTGTAATCATTTGCGCGTGGCCCTGACGGGGGTCACGCTACCTCTTCTGAAATCTGTCTGTCCTTCCCTTCGCAGTGTATCATTCTGTTTAACGAGACTGTTTAAACGGAATAATCATGAATACTTTACGCATTGGCTTAGTTTCTATTTCTGACCGTGCCTCCAGCGGTGTTTATCAGGATAGGGGTATTCCCGCACTTGAAGAGTGGCTAGCGTCCGCCCTGACAACGCCTTTTGAACTGCAAACCCGGTTGATCCCGGATGAGCAGGCGATCATTGAACAAACATTGTGTGAACTGGTTGATGAAATGGGCTGTCACCTGGTGCTGACCACCGGCGGCACCGGCCCGGCGCGTCGTGATGTAACCCCAGATGCTACGATGGCGGTAGCCGACAGGCAGATGCCCGGCTTTGGTGAACAAATGCGCCAGATTAGCCTGCACTTTGTGCCGACGGCGATCCTCTCCCGTCAGGTTGGGGTTATTCGCAAGCAGGCACTGATCCTCAACCTGCCTGGCCAGCCGAAATCGATCAAAGAAACGCTGGAAGGGGTGAAAGACGCCGACGGTAACGTTATTGTGGCGGGTATTTTTGCAAGTGTACCATATTGTATACAGCTGCTGGATGGGCCGTATGTGGAAACCGCCCCGGAAGTGGTAGCATCTTTTCGGCCTAAAAGCGCGATACGCGATACAAATGCCTGAAAGTAGCCTTTTCGTGACATAAAGCGTAATGCCGGTGGAGTATTGAATTGTTTACGATATAGTAATTTTTGATTTACACGTATCGCTAAACACCTTCAATCACTCCACTGACGCATGGTTTGCTATGTCACAACATTCTCGACCGCTGAATCGCCAGGATTATAAAACCCTTTCGCTCGCTGCTCTCGGTGGGGCGCTCGAGTTTTATGATTTTATTATCTTTGTCTTCTTTGCCGCCGTTGTGGGTGAGCTGTTCTTCCCCGCGGACATTCCCGAATGGCTACGTCAGGTACAAACCTTCGGTATTTTTGCCGCGGGCTATCTGGCGCGCCCGTTAGGCGGCATCATCATGGCGCATTTTGGCGATCTGGTCGGGCGCAAAAAAATGTTCACTCTGAGCATTTTACTGATGGCGATACCGACGCTGGCGATAGGTCTGCTGCCGACGTATTCCTCGATGGGGATCCTGGCCCCGCTGTTGCTGTTGCTGATGCGTATTCTGCAAGGTGCCGCCATTGGAGGAGAAGTGCCGGGGGCCTGGGTGTTTGTTGCCGAACACGTGCCGGAGCGCCGTATCGGCATTGCCTGTGGAACGCTGACTGCCGGGTTAACGGTGGGGATCCTTCTGG
This sequence comes from Citrobacter sp. wls718, assembly GCF_005280945.1. Lineage (NCBI taxonomy): Bacteria > Pseudomonadati > Pseudomonadota > Gammaproteobacteria > Enterobacterales > Enterobacteriaceae > Citrobacter > Citrobacter sp. wls718. The sequence goes on along the minus strand of NZ_SZWV01000102.1, from coordinate 212,829 downwards.
GCTCGGTGGTGGCCACGTTGGTGAATACCAGCCTGACGCAGCAGGCGGTACATGAGTACGGCTGGCGTATACCTTTCTTGCTGGGAGGTGCGTTTGGGCTGGTGGCAATGTATTTGCGCCGCTGGTTGCAGGAGACGCCGATCTTTCTCGAGATGCAGCAGCGCAAAGCGTTGGCGCAGGAACTGCCGGTGAAGTCGGTCGTCAGCAAGCATAAAAAAGCAGTGGCGGTGTCGATGCTACTGACCTGGCTGCTCTCAGCTGGGATTGTGGTGGTGATCCTGATGTCGCCCGTCTGGATGCAAAAACAGTATGGTTTTGCACCTGCGCTGACGTTACAGGCCAACAGCGTGGCCACCATTATGCTGTGCATCGGGTGCTTGCTGGCGGGATTCGTGGTCGACAGAGTGGGTGCCAGCAAAACCTTTATTGTCGGTAGCCTGCTGCTGGCCTGTTCCAGCTGGTTTTTCTATCACCTGACCGGCAGTCATCCTGAGCACCTGTTCCTGTTGTACGGTCTGGTTGGGCTGTGCGTTGGCGTGGTTGGCGCGGTGCCTTACGTGATGGTACGGGCGTTCCCGGCGGAAGTCCGTTTTACCGGTATTTCTTTTTCCTATAACGTCTCGTATGCCATTTTCGGTGGTTTGACGCCAATCGCGGTCACGATGTTGATGAGTGTGTCGCCGATGGCTCCGGCCTGGTATGTGCTGGCGCTTTCGCTGGTGGGTTTAGGGCTGGGGATTTGGCTACGGCAGGATATTTATCATCGTGATACGGATGCTGAGGGAGAATTACAGCGTCTGTAAGGATTATCCCCCCTTGCGGGGGGATACAGACAGAATTAGTGCATTTCACCAATTGGCAGGATGGTGCGGCCAAACTGTTCGTTCAGCACTTCACCCATCGCCAGGTAAATGGCGCTTGCGCCACACACTAAGCCAATCCAGCCAGCAACATGAATAATCGCTTCGTTACCTGCAATATTGCCCACAGCCAGCAGGGCGAACAGCACGGTCAGGCTCAGGAAGACAAACTGCAGCGCGCGGTTTGCTTTCAGTGTGCCGAAGAACATGAACAGGGTGAACACGCCCCACAGACCCAAATACACGCCGAGGAACTGCACGTTCGGTGCTTCTGTCAGGCCCATTTTCGGCATTAACAGGATCGCGACCAGCGTCAGCCAGAACGAGCCGTAAGAGGTGAAGGCGGTTAAGCCGAAGGTATTGCCTTTTTTGTACTCCAGCAGACCGGCAAAAATTTGCGCGATACCGCCGTAGAACAGTCCCATCGCCAGGATAATACCGTCAAGGGCGAAGAAACCCGCATTATGCAGGTTAAGCAAAATGGTGGTCATGCCAAAGCCCATCAGGCCCAGCGGTGCCGGATTAGCCAACTTAGTGTTGCCCATAATTCCTCAAAATCATCATTGATTGAATGGTGAAATAATTTCCCCGAAAAACGATCACGGACTTCGGGGCGCGGCATGATAATCAGGGGAGAGGGGGCTGTCTATGATCTGATGAGGGGAAAATGAATTTTTTTCCCCAGTACTGAATATCATGGCCGAGAAGTCAGGGGGTTAGTCATCACCAATGACTTTTAAGGTCGCCATATCGGAGGAGTTTACTGACTGGCCAGAGAAGGTGATTTTAGACACACAGCGTTTGTTGTCGTTGTCGCTATTGATGTTAATCCAGTTGGTGGTTTTCCCCTCTTTGATGGAGGAAGGAACATTCAGGCTCTGGCTGGACATGCGCGCGGCTTTAAAATAAACGGAAGCGCCATTTAGTGTGATATCACCACGGTCTGCCGTCAGTTGAATACGCTTCACGACACGACAAACAGGGATTCTTAGCGTGAGATCGTTGGTTGCATTTCTGGGCATGGCAATCATTCCCAGAACTTTATGATCGTTAGCCTGTGCAGTGCTGCTCAGCAGCAGACCTATCAACAGGCTGGCGGGAAGGGTAAACAGGGATTTCATGAAATTTCTCTTTGACGGGTTCAAAAGTGAGTGACGAGTGACCATAATACCGCCGTTGGAAAAACGGTTCATGCAGGTAATCTTTTCTTTTTATTACAATTTTCAAGTGAATGACTGGTATTTTTAATATTGGTTTTATGAATTATTTTGGGGTGGTGATTATTTACTTTCCTGTTTTTCTGCCCGTTATCTCTCATTTTATTGCGATCGGGCTAAAAAAAATTTGCATGCCCCCCTTGATGACGTGGGTTACGACCCCATCTTGTAGACAACCGCAGTGGTGAGTCTGAAAAAAAACGATTCAGGGTAGTTGAAACCGCACGTTTCGCCCTTATTACAGATTCACAACCACCTGATGACAGAATTTTTAGTGGAGACGTTTAGATGGGTAAAATTATTGGTATCGACCTGGGTACTACCAACTCTTGTGTAGCGATTATGGATGGCACTACTGCACGTGTGCTGGAGAACGCCGAGGGCGATCGCACCACGCCTTCTATCATTGCTTATACCCAGGATGGTGAAACTCTGGTTGGTCAGCCGGCTAAACGTCAGGCAGTGACAAACCCGCAAAACACCCTGTTTGCGATTAAACGCCTGATTGGCCGCCGCTTCCAGGACGAAGAAGTACAGCGTGATGAAGCCATCATGCCGTACAAAATCATCGGTGCTGACAACGGTGATGCATGGATTGACGTAAAAGGTCAGAAACTGGCACCGCCGCAGATCTCTGCTGAAGTGCTGAAAAAAATGAAGAAAACGGCTGAAGATTACCTGGGCGAACCGGTAACTGAAGCGGTTATCACCGTACCTGCATACTTCAACGATGCTCAGCGTCAGGCAACGAAAGACGCCGGCCGTATCGCAGGTCTGGAAGTCAAACGTATCATCAACGAACCGACCGCTGCTGCACTGGCTTACGGTCTGGACAAAGAAGTCGGCAACCGTACTATCGCGGTCTACGACCTCGGTGGTGGTACTTTCGATATCTCTATTATCGAAATCGACGAAGTTGACGGTGAAAAAACCTTCGAAGTTCTGGCAACCAACGGTGATACCCACCTCGGTGGTGAAGACTTCGATAGCCGCATGATCAACTATCTCGTTGATGAATTTAAGAAAGATCAGGGCATTGACCTGCGTAACGACCCGCTGGCAATGCAGCGCCTGAAAGAAGCCGCAGAGAAAGCGAAAATTGAGCTGTCTTCTGCGCAGCAGACCGACGTTAACCTGCCGTACATCACTGCAGATGCGTCTGGTCCGAAACACATGAACATCAAAGTGACTCGTGCGAAACTGGAAAGCCTGGTAGAAGACCTGGTTAACCGTTCTATCGAGCCGCTGAAAGTTGCTCTGCAGGATGCTGGTCTGTCTGTTTCTGACGTTCAGGATGTTATCCTGGTCGGTGGTCAGACTCGTATGCCGATGGTACAGAAGAAAGTTGCTGAGTTCTTCGGTAAAGAACCGCGTAAAGACGTTAACCCGGACGAAGCTGTAGCAATCGGTGCTGCTGTTCAGGGTGGTGTATTGACCGGTGATGTTAAAGACGTACTGCTGCTGGACGTTACCCCGCTGTCTCTGGGTATCGAAACCATGGGCGGCGTGATGACTCCGCTGATCGCGAAAAACACCACTATCCCGACCAAGCACAGCCAGGTGTTCTCTACCGCTGAAGACAACCAGTCTGCGGTAACCATCCATGTGCTGCAGGGTGAACGTAAACGTGCTGCTGATAACAAAGATCTGGGTCAGTTTAACCTGGATGGTATCAGCCCGGCACCGCGCGGTATGCCGCAGATCGAAGTGACCTTCGATATCGATGCTGACGGTATCCTGCACGTTTCTGCGAAAGATAAAAACAGCGGTAAAGAGCAGAAGATCACCATCAAGGCGTCTTCTGGTCTGAACGAAGAAGAAATTCAGAAAATGGTTCGCGAAGCAGAAGCGAACGCAGAATCTGACCGTAAGTTTGAAGAGCTGGTCCAGACCCGCAACCAGGGTGACCATCTGCTGCACAGCACTCGCAAGCAGGTTGAAGAAGCAGGCGATAAACTGCCGGCTGACGACAAAACTGCTATCGAGTCCGCTCTGACTGCGCTGGAAACGTCTTTGAAAGGCGAAGACAAAGCAGATATCGAAGCGAAAATGCAGGCGCTGGCACAGGTTTCCCAGAAACTGATGGAAATCGCTCAGCAGCAGCATGCACAGCAGCAGGCGGGTTCAGCTGATGCTTCCGCGAACAACGCGAAAGATGACGATGTTGTCGACGCTGAGTTTGAAGAAGTGAAAGACAAAAAATAATCGCCCTTTGAACGGGTAAAACACTGGCACGGGCGAAGAGGTTTCCTCTCCGCCCGTGCACGCATGTTAGGGGCAGATAAAAAGAGATGGCTAAGCAAGACTATTACGAGATTTTGGGCGTTTCCAAAACAGCGGAAGAGCGTGAAATCAAAAAGGCCTATAAGCGCCTGGCCATGAAATTTCACCCGGACCGTAACCAGGGTGATAAAGAGGCCGAAGCCAAATTCAAAGAGATCAAAGAAGCCTACGAGATCCTGACCGACGCGCAAAAACGCGCGGCTTACGATCAGTACGGTCATGCTGCGTTTGAGCAAGGCGGTATGGGCGGCGGTGGCGGTTTCGGCGGCGGTGCTGACTTCAGCGATATCTTTGGTGACGTGTTTGGCGATATCTTTGGCGGTGGTCGTGGCCGTCAGCGCGCCTCACGTGGTGCGGATTTACGTTACAACATGGATCTCACTCTGGAAGAAGCCGTGCGTGGCGTCACCAAAGAGATCCGTATTCCTACGCTGGAAGAGTGTGACGTTTGCCACGGCAGCGGCGCGAAATCCGGGACTCAGCCGCAGACCTGTCCGACCTGTCACGGTTCCGGTCAGGTGCAGATGCGTCAGGGTTTCTTTGCCGTACAGCAGACCTGTCCACACTGTCAGGGCCGCGGTACGCTGATTAAAGATCCGTGCAACAAATGTCACGGGCATGGCCGCGTAGAGAAGAGCAAAACACTGTCCGTTAAAATCCCGGCAGGGGTTGATACCGGTGACCGTATTCGTTTATCTGGTGAAGGCGAAGCGGGTGAGCATGGCGCACCGTCAGGCGATTTGTACGTTCAGGTGCAGGTGAAACAGCACCCGATTTTCGAACGTGAAGGAAATAACCTGTACTGTGAAGTGCCGATCAACTTTGCGATGGCTGCGCTGGGCGGCGAGATTGAAGTCCCGACGCTGGATGGCCGGGTGAAGTTAAAAGTCCCTGGCGAAACGCAAACCGGTAAACTTTTCCGTATGCGTGGTAAAGGCGTTAAGTCGGTACGCGGTGGTGCTCAGGGCGATCTGCTGTGTCGCGTGGTGGTTGAAACCCCGGTTGGTTTGAACGACAAGCAGAAACAGTTGCTGAAAGATCTGCAGGACAGTTTTGGTGGCCCGACGGGGGAACAAAACAGCCCGCGTTCTAAAAGCTTCTTCGACGGCGTGAAGAAATTCTTTGACGACCTGACGCGTTAATTTACCGCCATAAATTTGATAAAAAGCCTGGGACTGAAGAGTCTCAGGCTTTTTTATTTTTTCGGATCCGTCCTGAACAGGAACGAAACAATCCCCAGATTGTTAGATCGTAAAAACCGATCTATTTATCATGAATAATCTAATATTAACGATGAGTCATGCGGAGTAAGATAGTAATTACGAAGTATTCACCCAATAGAGAGAATAAAAGTGAAACATCTACATCGTTTTTTTAGTAGCGATGCCTCGGGAGGCATTATTTTGATCATCGCTGCGGTAGTAGCAATGTTGATGGCCAATATCGGCGTAACCAGTGGATGGTACCACGACTTTCTGGAGACCCCGGTTCAACTGCGGGTCGGCGCGCTTGAGATCAATAAAAATATGCTGCTGTGGATCAACGACGCCTTAATGGCGGTGTTTTTCCTGCTGATTGGTCTGGAAGTTAAGCGTGAGCTGATGCAGGGATCGCTGGCCAGTTTACGCCAGGCTGCGTTTCCGGTGATTGCCGCGATTGGCGGGATGATTGTCCCGGCGCTGTTGTATCTGGCATTCAACTATGCCGACCCCATCACACGTGAAGGATGGGCGATCCCGGCGGCAACGGATATCGCTTTTGCGCTCGGCGTACTGGCGCTGCTGGGTAGCCGTGTTCCGCTGGCGCTGAAAATCTTTCTCATGGCGTTGGCGATTATTGACGATCTTGGCGCGATTGTGATCATCGCACTGTTCTATACCAGCGATCTCTCTCTGCTGTCGTTGGGGGTTGCCGCATTAGCGATTCTTATTCTGGCGGCGTTGAACCTGTGTGGTGTCAGACGTACCGGTATTTATATCCTGGTGGGCGTCGTGCTATGGACCGCAGTGCTGAAGTCAGGGGTGCATGCGACGCTGGCGGGTGTGATTGTCGGTTTCTTTATCCCGTTGAAGGAAAAGCATGGCCGTTCTCCGGCGAAACGTCTGGAGCATGTGCTACATCCGTGGGTGGCCTATTTGATTCTGCCGTTGTTTGCCTTCGCCAATGCGGGGGTTCCACTGCAGGGTGTGACGATGGACGGATTGACCTCCATCCTGCCGCTGGGGATTATCGCCGGCCTGCTTATCGGTAAACCGCTGGGGATTAGCCTGTTCTGCTGGCTGGCGTTACGCCTCAAGGTGGCGCAGCTGCCTGAAGGCACGAACTTCCAGCAAATCATGGCGGTGGGTATTCTGTGCGGGATTGGCTTTACGATGTCTATTTTCATCGCCAGCCTGGCGTTTGGTAACGTTGATCCGGAGCTGATTAACTGGGCGAAACTGGGGATCCTGATTGGTTCTCTGCTATCGGCGGTGATCGGTTATAGCTGGCTGCGTACCCGGTTAAACGCGTCAGCCTGAGCCGATAACCCTTTGGTGACAATTTTCAGGGAGAGAGTATGTCTCATATAAATTACAACCACCTGTATTACTTCTGGCATGTGTATAAAGAAGGTTCGGTGGTGGGGGCCGCAGAAGCGCTTTATCTGACACCGCAAACCATTACCGGGCAGATCAAAGCGCTGGAGGAACGCTTACAGGGGAAGTTGTTTAAGCGTAAGGGGCGAGGGCTGGAGCCTAGTGAGCTAGGCGAATTAGTTTTTCGTTATGCGGACAAAATGTTCACTTTAAGCCAGGAGATGCTGGATATCGTGAACTACCGCAAAGAGTCTAACTTGCTGTTCGATGTGGGCGTGGCGGATGCGTTATCTAAACAGCTGGTCAGTAGCGTGCTCGACGCTGCCGTCGTTGACGATGAACAAATCCATCTACGCTGCTTTGAATCCACGCATGAGATGCTGCTGGAGCAGCTCAGCCAGCACAAGCTGGATATGATTATCTCCGACTGCCCAATCGACTCAACGCAGCAGGAAGGGCTGTTCTCGGTAAAAATCGGCGAGTGTTGCGTGAGTTTCTGGTGCACCAATCCGCTGCCGGAGAAGCCGTTTCCAGCCTGCCTTGAGGAGCGTCGCCTGCTGATACCAGGACGTCGCTCAATGCTCGGGCGCAAGCTGCTGAACTGGATTAACTCGCAGGGACTGAACGTTGAGATCCTCGGGGAGTTTGACGATGCCGCCTTGATGAAAGCCTTTGGCGCTACGCACAATGCTATTTTCGTCGCCCCTACGCTCTATTCGAACAATTTCTACGCTGATGATTCCATCATTGAGATTGGACGCGTGGAGAATGTGATGGAGGAGTACCATGCCATTTTTGCGGAGAGGATGATCCAGCATCCGGCGGTGCAGCGTATTTGCAATGCTAACTACTCGGCATTGTTTGCGCCGGGGAGTAAGTAAACAGACATAAAAAAACCCGCTTACGCGGGTTTTTTCACAAAGCGACAGCAAGCAGGCGATTAAGCCAGTTTGTTGATCTGTGCAGTCAGGTTTGCTTTATGACGTGCAGCTTTGTTTTTGTGGATCAGACCTTTAGCAGCCTGACGATCCACGATTGGTTGCATTTCGTTAAATGCTTTCAGTGCAGTAGCTTTGTCGCCAGCTTCAATAGCTGCGTATACTTTCTTGATGAAAGTACGCATCATAGAGCGACGGCTAGCGTTGTGCTTGCGGGCCTTTTCAGACTGAACGGCGCGCTTCTTAGCTGATTTGATATTAGCCAAGGTCCAACTCCCAAATGTGTTCTATATGGACAATTCAAAGGCCGAGGAATATGCCCTTTTAGCCTTCTTTTGTCAATGGATTTGTGCAAATAAGCGCCGTTTAAATTGCAGCACTCGTTGCGTAGTGATGGCGCAGGATTCTACCAGCTTGCGTGCTGTGAATACAGCTTTTCCACGAGAAAAGTTGAATTGATTGGTCAGCGGAGGACCGCATTTTGTTTCATAACAATGAAAACAATCTTCTTTCTGTTTCGCAGAACCAATCGCCGGTTAACCTTGACCGCTGTACAGGGTATACTTTCACGATTTTCACTGTTTTGAGCCAGACATGAAGCTGATACGAGGCATACATAATCTCAGTCAGGCCCCGCATGGGTGTGTGCTGACTATTGGTAATTTCGACGGCGTGCACCGTGGTCATCGCGCGTTGTTGCAGGGCTTACAGGAAGAAGGGCGCAAACGAAATTTACCGGTCATGGTGATGATTTTCGAGCCGCAGCCGCTGGAGCTGTTTGCGACTGAAAAGTCACCTGCGCGACTGACCCGCCTGCGGGAAAAGCTGCGTTATCTGGCGGAATGTGGTGTTGATTACGTGCTGTGCGTGCGTTTTGACCGGCGTTTTGCCGCATTAACGGCGCAGAACTTTATCAGCGACCTGTTGGTGAAGCGCCTTGGCGTACAATTTCTTGCCGTAGGTGATGATTTCCGCTTTGGCGCTAGCCGCGCGGGCGATTTCTTGTTATTACAGGAAGCGGGCGCGGAGTATGGCTTTGATATCACCAGCACCCAGACCTTCTGTGAGGGCGGGGTGCGAATCAGCAGCACTGCTGTGCGCCAGGCGCTAGCAGAAGATAATCTGCTGTTAGCCGAAAGCTTACTGGGCCATCCGTTTACCATTTCAGGACGGGTGGTACACGGCGACGAGTTAGGGCGGACCATCGGGTTCCCCACGGCGAATTTACCGCTTCGTCGCCAGGTTTCTCCAGTTAAAGGGGTGTACGCGGTTGAGGTGATGGGCTTGGGCGAAACGCCTTTACCCGGTGTCGCGAATATCGGAACCCGCCCAACGGTGGCCGGTGTACGCCAGCAGTTAGAAGTGCATCTACTGGATGTTGTAATGGACCTCTACGGTCGCCATATAGATGTCGTGCTGCGTAAAAAAATACGCAACGAGCAGCGATTTGCCTCGCTGGATGAACTAAAAGCGCAGATTGCGCGTGATGAGTTAACTGCCCGCGAATTTTTTGGGCTATCAAAACCGGCTTAACGCCTATACGAGTTTTAAATACGGAACCGAGAATCTGATGAGTGACTTTAAATCAACCCTGAATTTGCCGGAAACAGGGTTCCCGATGCGCGGCGATCTCGCCAAGCGTGAACCGGGAATGCTGGCGCGTTGGACCGATGATGACCTGTACGGCATCATTCGTGCGGCTAAAAAAGGCAAAAAAACCTTTATTCTGCATGATGGCCCTCCTTATGCGAATGGCAGCATTCATATTGGTCACTCCGTTAACAAGATTCTGAAAGACATTATCGTGAAGTCCAAAGGGCTTTCCGGTTACGACTCCCCTTATATCCCTGGCTGGGACTGCCACGGCCTGCCTATCGAACTGAAAGTAGAGCAGGAGTTCGGCAAGCCGGGTGAAAAGTTCACTGCCGCAGAGTTCCGCGCCAAGTGCCGCGAATACGCCGCAACGCAGGTTGACGGTCAGCGTAAAGACTTTATCCGTCTGGGCGTGCTGGGTGACTGGCAGAAGCCGTACCTGACGATGGACTTCAAAACCGAAGCCAACATCATTCGCGCGCTGGGCAAAATCATCGGCAACGGCCACCTGCATAAAGGCGCGAAGCCGGTGCACTGGTGTGTAGACTGCCGTTCCGCGCTGGCGGAAGCGGAAGTTGAGTATTACGACAAAACCTCCCCGTCTATCGACGTTGCGTTCCACGCCGCCGATCAGGATGTGGTGAAAGCGAAATTTGGCGTTTCTGACGTGAATGGCCCGATCTCTCTGGTTATCTGGACCACCACCCCGTGGACCCTGCCGGCTAACCGTGCGATTTCTCTGGCCCCTGATTTTGACTATGCACTGGTGCAGATTGACGGTCAGGCCGTGATTCTGGCAAAAGACCTGGTCGAAAGTGTGATGCAGCGCCTCGGCGCGGCGGATTACACCATTCTGGGCACGGTAAAAGGCGCTGAGCTGGAATTGCTGCGCTTTACCCATCCGTTCATGGGCTTTGATGTTCCGGCGATCCTGGGCGATCACGTGACGCTGGATGCCGGTACCGGTGCGGTACACACCGCGCCTGGCCACGGTCCGGATGACTATGTGATTGGTCAGAAATACGGCCTGGAAGTCGCAAACCCGGTAGGGCCAGATGGTACCTATCTGCCGGGTACGTACCCGACCCTGGATGGGGTTAACGTCTTCAAAGCGAACGATGTTGTCGTGGCGCTGCTGACTGAAAAAAGTGCACTGCTGCACGTTGAGAAGATGCAGCACAGCTATCCGTGCTGCTGGCGTCACAAGTCACCGATCATCTTCCGTGCCACCCCGCAGTGGTTTGTCAGCATGGATCAGAAAGGCCTGCGTGCGCAGTCGCTGAAAGAGATCAAAGGCGTGCAGTGGATCCCCGATTGGGGCCAGGCGCGTATTGAATCGATGGTCGCCAACCGCCCTGACTGGTGTATCTCCCGTCAGCGTACGTGGGGTGTGCCGATGTCTCTGTTTGTCCACAAAGACACTGAAGAGCTGCATCCGCGCGCCATCGAACTGATGGAAGAAGTGGCTAAACGCGTTGAAGTTGACGGTATCCAGGCGTGGTGGGATCTCGATCCCAAAGATATCCTCGGTGATGAAGCCGATCAGTACGTCAAAGTACCGGATACCCTGGACGTATGGTTCGACTCTGGTTCTACCCACTCATCCGTCGTCGACGTGCGTCCTGAGTTTTCGGGGCATGCGGCAGATATGTATCTGGAAGGCTCTGACCAGCATCGTGGCTGGTTCATGTCTTCGCTGATGATCTCCACTGCGATGAAGGGCAAAGCGCCGTACCGTCAGGTACTGACCCACGGTTTTACCGTTGATGGTCAGGGCCGCAAGATGTCCAAGTCCATCGGTAACACCGTTTCTCCGCAGGACGTGATGAACAAGCTGGGTGCGGATATTCTGCGCCTGTGGGTGGCGTCTACCGACTATACCGGTGAAATGGCCGTTTCTGACGAAATCCTGAAACGTGCTGCCGACAGCTATCGCCGTATCCGTAACACCGCGCGCTTCCTGCTGGCAAACCTGAACGGGTTTGATCCGGTGAAAGACATGGTGAAACCGGAAGAGATGGTTGTTCTGGACCGGTGGGCTGTGGGCTGTGCGCAAGCGGCGCAGGACGAGATCCTCAAAGCCTACGAAGCCTATGACTTCCACGAAGTGGTACAGCGCCTGATGCGTTTCTGCTCCGTCGAAATGGGTTCGTTCTACCTCGACATCATTAAAGACCGTCAGTACACCGCGAAAGCGGACAGCGTGGCGCGTCGTAGCTGCCAGACCGCGCTGTTCCATATTGCTGAAGCACTGGTGCGCTGGATGGCGCCGATCATGTCCTTCACCGCAGATGAAATCTGGGGCTACCTGCCGGGCTCCCGCGAGAAGTATGTCTTCACCGGTGAGTGGTATCAGGGGCTGTTTGGCCTGGCCGATACCGAAGCGATGAACGATACGTTCTGGAACGAGCTGCTGAAAGTGCGTGGCGAAGTGAACAAGGTCATCGAGCAGGCACGTGCAGACAAGAAAGTGGGCGGTTCTCTGGAAGCGGCAGTGACCCTGTACGCTGAACCTGAACTGGCTGCCAAGCTGACAGCGCTGGGCGAAGAGTTACGCTTTGTTCTGTTGACCTCGGGTGCGACTGTTGCGGACTATGCTGCAGCACCGGCCGATGCTCAGCAGAGCGAACTGCTCAAAGGCTTGAAAATTGCTCTGAGCAAAGCCGAAGGCGAGAAATGCCCGCGCTGCTGGCATTACACGACCGACGTGGGTCAGGTGGCGGAACATGCAGAAATCTGCGGACGCTGTGTCAGCAACATCGCCGGTGATGGCGAACAACGTAAGTTTGCCTGATGAGTCAGCCTCTTTGTTCAACAGGACTCCGCTGGCTGTGGCTGGTGGTAGTCGTGCTGATTATTGATTTGGGCAGCAAGTACCTGATCCTCCAGAATTTTGCTCTGGGGGATACGGTGTCGCTGTTCCCGTCACTGAATCTGCACTATGCGCGTAACTATGGCGCGGCGTTTAGCTTCCTGGCTGACAGCGGTGGCTGGCAGCGGTGGTTCTTTGCCGGTATCGCGATCGGTATTTGCGTCATTCTAATGGTGATGATGTATCGCTCGAAGGCGACGCAGAAGCTGAATAACATCGCGTATGCGTTAATCATTGGCGGTGCACTGGGCAACCTGTTTGACCGCCTGTGGCACGGCTTCGTCGTGGATATGATTGACTTTTACGTAGGTGACTGGCATTTCGCCACCTTCAACCTTGCCGATACGGCGATTTGTATCGGTGCGGCGTTGATTGTGCTGGAAGGCTTCTTACCGGCGAAAGAGAAAAAAGCCGCATAAAAATATGCCGGATGGCGCTATGCTTATCCGGCCTACATTCTACTGCGAATCTTGTAGGCCCGGTAAGCGTAGCGCCACCGGGCAAACAGGCGGCAGCACTTTTAAAGAGCAACCTGCATGTCTAAATCAGTACAGAGTAACAGTGCGGTGCTGGTGCACTTCACCTTAAAGCTCGACGATGGCTCCACCGCAGAGTCAACCCGCAGTAACGGCAAGCCTGCGCTGTTTCGCCTGGGCGACGGTTCTCTGTCTGAAGGACTGGAACAACACCTGCTGGGGTTAAAAGAGGGCGATAAAACCACTTTTGCTCTGGAGCCGGATGCTGCTTTTGGCGTATCAAGCCCGGACCTCATTCAGTATTTCTCGCGTCGGGAGTTTATGGACGCGGGTGAGCCAGAAATTGGCGCTATCATGCTCTTTACCGCAATGGACGGCAGTGAGATGCCTGGCGTGATCCGCGAAATCAACGGTGATTCCATCACGGTTGACTTCAACCATCCGCTGGCTGGGCATACCGTTCATTTTGATATTGAAGTGCTGGAAGTCGAACCGGCACTGGAGGCGTAAAATGCAGATCCTGTTGGCTAACCCGCGCGGATTTTGCGCTGGCGTAGACCGCGCTATCAGCATTGTGGAAAACGCGCTGGCTATCTACGGCGCGCCGATTTATGTCCGTCATGAAGTGGTGCATAACCGCTATGTGGTGGATAGCCTGCGCGAGCGCGGTGCTATTTTTATTGAGCAAATCAGTGAAGTACCGGACGGTGCGATCCTGATTTTCTCCGCCCACGGCGTGTCTCAGGCCGTGCGTAACGAAGCCAAAGGCCGCGATCTGACGGTCTTTGATGCCACCTGCCCGCTGGTGACCAAAGTGCATATGGAAGTCGCGCGCGCCAGCCGTCGTGGCGAAGAGTCGATTCTGATTGGTCACGCCGGACACCCGGAGGTTGAGGGTACGATGGGCCAGTACAGCAACCCGCAGGGGGGGATGTACCTGGTGGAATCGCCGGAAGACGTCCTGACGTTGAATGTCAAAAATGAAGGTAAGCTCTCCTTCATGACCCAGACTACGCTCTCGGTTGATGACACCTCTGATGTGATCGATGCCCTGCGTCAACGCTTCCCAAAAATTGTTGGGCCGCGCAAAGACGATATCTGCTATGCCACCACCAACCGTCAGGAAGCGGTTCGTGCGTTGGCGGAGCAAGCGGATGTGGTACTGGTTGTCGGCTCGAAAAACTCGTCGAACTCCAACCGCCTGGCAGAACTGGCCCAGCGTATGGGCAAGGCCGCGTATCTGATTGACGATGCGACCGATATCCAGGAAGCCTGGGTGAAAGATGCGGCGTGCGTCGGCGTGACGGCCGGTGCTTCTGCGCCGGATATTCTGGTACAGAACGTGATTGTCCGTCTGCAGGAGCTCGGTGGTGGGGATGCTATCCCACTGGAAGGCCGTGAAGAGAACATCGTTTTCGAAGTGCCGAAAGAGCTGCGTGTGGATGTTCGTGAAGTAGAGTAACTCTTTCGCGTCATGATTATGAGAAGATGCCAGACTTAACGTCTGGCATTTTTTTTGGAGAAACCATGCGCTTACCGATCATTCTTGATACTGATCCCGGCATTGATGATGCGGCGGCGATTGCCGCTGTACTGTTTTCCCCCGAGCTGGATCTGCAACTGATGACGACGGTGGCAGGCAACGTGTCGGTGGAAAAAACGACCCGTAATGCGTTGCAGTTGCTGCACTTTTGGAATGCGGATATTCCGTTGGCGCAGGGGGCAGCTATGCCGCTGGTACGGCCGCTGCGTGATGCGGCTTCAGTGCACGGTGAGTCTGGTATGGCAGGGTATGATTTTGTCGAACACAATCGGCAGCCGCTGGCGAAACCCGCCTTCCAGGCAATTCGAGATGCGCTGATGCATGCCCCGCAGCCCGTTACGCTGGTGGCAATTGGCCCGTTGACCAATATTGCTCTGTTGCTTACCCACTATCCTGAATGCGTATTCAATATTCGCCGCCTGGTGATGATGGGCGGTTCAGCCGGGCGCGGTAACTTTACGCCCAATGCGGAGTTTAATATTGCTGTCGATCCCGAAGCGGCGGCGAAGGTCTTTCGCAGTGGGCTGGAGATAGTCATGTGCGGGCTGGATGTCACCAACCAGGCCATGCTGGCACCAGAGTACCTGGCAACATTACCCGCACGTAATCAGACGGGGAAAATGCTGCATGCGCTGTTCAGTCATTATCGTAGCGGCAGCATGAATACCGGTCTGCGTATGCACGATCTCTGCGCCATTGCCTGGCTGGTCCGCCCGGATCTGTTCACGCTCCAGCCCTGCTTTGTGGCGGTGGAAACCCAGGGGGAATACACCTCGGGAACGACGGTAGTGGATATCGAGGGTCGCCTTGGGCAGCCCGCCAACGCGCAGGTCGCGCTGGCGCTGGATGTTGACGGCTTCCGCCAGTGGGTCGCTGAGGTGCTGTCACGCGCGCCATAATCAACGGCCAGATTGAGGCAATTTCTCGCTAAGGTAATCAATCATGGCCCGCATTCTGGCGGGCATATGTCGGTTGCGTGTCCATAAGAGCCACAGATCGCCGCTGTAATCGCTGATAAACTCCCACTCCGGTAATACCTGGACAATCTCGCCGCTGGCAAGCGTTTCACGGGCGGTAAACAGCGGCAGGCTGCCAATCCCCAGATGATGCTTTACCGCGTCCAGCCGCACGCCGGTATGGTTGGCAGCATAACGCCCATGAGTTTGCAGAGTTTCAATTTTATCCCCACGGCGAAACTTCCAGCGCGAATCAGCGGGCGTTTCGCCAAGGCTAATACAGCTATGATCGCGCAGGGCTTGTGGGGTATCGGGCGTACCGTGCTGGCGCAAATATTCCGGCGTGGCGCAGATAACGTGACTGACCGGCATCAGCGGCTTGCCGTACAAACCCGGCGACGGCGACTGACTGATGCGCAGTGCCAGATCCACGCCATCATCAATCAAGTCCATATAGCGGTCTTCCAGCCTCAGACAGACATCCACGTCCGGGAAGCGGGTGAAAAACTCCGCCATTAAAGGGTGAATAACAAAACGCCCGACCGCCTTTGGCACGCTGACCGTTAGCTTCCCCTGGGCAATGGTCTGGCGGCTGCTGCCGGAGTCTACCGCCATTTGCGCGGCGTTTAGCATCTCTTGCGCGTGTTCATAAACCATCTTCCCGGTCTCGCTTAGCGCCAGCTTACGGGTGGTGCGGTGCAGCAGTTTGCTGCCTAATGCCTGCTCAAGCCGCGAGACGCTGCGGCTGATAGCGGAAGGCGTTGCGCCGGATATTTTGGCGGCGGCGGAGAAACTCCCCTGGTCGACAATCAACACAAAGGTGGCAAGGTCAGGAAGCAGGTTGGGATTCATTTGTGCGTACCGGGCAAAGATGCATTGAATGTTGATGGGATTATCGGTGCTGGTAAAGTGAATATACTCTGCTCATCAAGAGGAGAACAACCATGACTGAACGTCTTTATTACACCAGCGATGACACCCGAGGCCATGCGACGATCACACACTGCACGGCAGAACCCGATGGGCGCTATGCGATTACGCTCGATAGCACGCTGTTTCATCCACAGGGCGGCGGACAACCCTCGGACAGTGGCGCGATCGGTGGCGTCCCGGTTGAAGGCGTGATGACGCGCGGTGAAGAGGTGGTGCATATTGTGGCGCAACCGCTGCCGCCTGGCGAAACGACGCTGCATATTGATGCTGCTGTCCGCCATCTTCACGCCCGTCTGCACTCAGCCGGGCACATGATTGGTCAGGCCGGTGAAATATTTGGTTGGCGACCGGTTAAAGCGCACCATTGGCCGAATGAAGGGCGCATTACTTTTGCGATAGGTGAGGGCAGCACTTTGCCGGAAGCGACACAACTGATGGCGAAAATTGGCCAATGGCAGACCGACAATCTTGCGCGCCGAATTACCTTTGACGGCGGCTTACGCCAGGTCGGTTTTGGTGACCTACCGGGATATCCTTGTGGCGGTACGCACGTGGCCCGTTTATCCGAGCTGGGTGAGGTGATCATTACACAGGTTAAGCTGAAAAAAGGGCAGATGGTGGTGAGCTATACTCTAGCGGCCTGAAAATGGGCTGGCAGAAACGGTCACGCGAATTGGCTACCTACCGTTGGGTTTTAAAGTGCTTTTCTTATCGTCTGTCGCCATTCTGAGCGAGTTTGACTTCTTTCCCCGACTGCGGCAATGATTCATCCTGCGGGGTGAATCATGTCTTTTACTGATATTCCTCTCTGTTTATCATTAATTTCTAATTATGGACGTTTTCGGCTGGCGACCCTGTCGCGGGCTGGTTACTCTGAAAACGATTTACGCAATTTTAACAAAAGAGAATAGCTATGCATGATGCACAAATCCGCGTCGCCATTGCAGGCGCCGGTGGCCGCATGGGACGGCAGTTAATTCAGGCCACGATGGCGATGGAAGGGGTACAACTGGGGGCGGCACTAGAGCGTGATGGCTCCTCTTTACTGGGCAGCGATGCTGGTGAGCTGGCGGGCGTTGGAAAATCTGGCGTAACCGTTCAGAGCAGCCTCGAAGCGGTAAAAGACGATTTCGATGTCTTTATCGATTTTACCCGCCCGGAAGGCACGCTGACGCATCTGGCATTTTGTCGGCAGCATGCAAAAGGCATGGTGATTGGCACGACCGGGTTTGATGATGCCGGTAAGCAGACCATTCGCGATGCCTCGCAGGATATTGCCATTGTGTTTGCCGCCAACTTTAGCGTCGGCGTGAACGTGATGCTTAAACTGCTGGAGAAAGCGGCGAAGGTGATGGGCGACTACACCGACATCGAAATTATTGAAGCGCACCACCGTCATAAAGTCGACGCACCGTCAGGGACGGCGCTGGCGATGGGGGAGGCGATTGCCGGGGCGCTGGACAAAGATTTAAAGGACTGTGCTGTCTACTCGCGTGAAGGTTACACCGGTGAACGTGTGCCTGGCACTATCGGTTTTGCCACGGTGCGTGCTGGTGACATCGTCGGGGAACATACGGCGATGTTCGCCGATATTGGCGAACGTATCGAGATTACGCACAAAGCGTCCAGCCGTATGACGTTTGCCAACGGTGCGGTAAGATCGGCGATGTGGTTGAAAGGTAAATCAAACGGTCTTTTTGATATGAAAGATGTGCTTGATTTAGGCAGTTTATAAGGTTTTATTACCCTTCGTGATGTGGTTATGGTAATCATAATTTATTGATTACATAGGGCAATATTTTATTGCCCTTTTATTTTTCCATTGTTTTTATAATTTTCAATTAAAATACTTATTTTAAGATGTTTTGTAATGTGTTTTTGTTGCCTCAATGTAAATTTTGACCAAATGGTCCACTTTTTTGTCTGTCATGATTCATTTTTACATTCTTGACCTCCCGCAAGCGTTTTCTACCGTTACTTAGCTGATCTTTTTGCCTGTTAAATCACATGATTTGTCCCAGTGGCGTAAAATAATAATAAAAAATCCCCTTTTGGGTAGACTTTTCCCCGGGCTGTCTCTAGAATGCCGCCGTTTGCCAGAAATCCATAGGTAAGCAAATTTGCATTGATTCATACTGTGTTAATGAATTAATATGCAAATAAAGTGAGTGAATATTCTCTGGAGGGTGTTTTGATTAAGTCAGCGCTATTGGTTCTGGAAGACGGAACCCAGTTTCACGGTCGGGCCATAGGGGCAACAGGTTCGGCGGTTGGGGAAGTCGTTTTCAATACTTCAATGACCGGTTATCAAGAAATCCTCACTGATCCTTCCTATTCCCGCCAAATCGTCACCCTTACTTATCCTCATATCGGCAATGTCGGCACCAATGAAGCCGATGCAGAATCTTCTCAGGTACATGCGCAAGGTCTGGTCATCCGCGACCTGCCGCTGATTGCCAGCAATTACCGCAATACCGAAGACCTCTCTTCTTACCTGAAGCGCCATAACATCGTGGCGATTGCCGATATTGATACCCGTAAGCTGACCCGTCTGCTGCGCGAGAAAGGCGCTCAGAACGGCTGCATCATCGCAGGGGATAACCTGGATGCACAGCTGGCGCTGGAAAAAGCGAAAGCCTTCCCGGGCCTGAACGGCATGGATCTGGCGAAAGAAGTCACTACGGCAGAACCGTATGGCTGGACCCAGGGAAGCTGGACGCTGGAAGGCGACCTGCCGGAAGCAAAATCCGCTGAAGAACTCCCGTTCCACGTGGTTGCCTACGATTTCGGCGCGAAACGCAACATTCTGCGTATGCTGGTGGATCGCGGCTGCCGCCTGACGGTTGTGCCTGCGCAGACCTCCGCAGAAGACGTATTAAAGATGAGTCCGGACGGTATCTTCCTGTCCAACGGTCCTGGCGACCCGGCACCGTGTGACTACGCGATTGCCGCGATTCAGAAATTCCTCGAAACCGATATTCCGGTGTTTGGCATCTGTCTCGGCCATCAGCTGCTGGCGCTGGCGAGCGGTGCGAAGACCATCAAGATGAAGTTTGGCCACCACGGCGGCAACCATCCGGTGAAAGATATCGATAACAACACCGTGATGATTACCGCGCAGAACCACGGTTTTGCGGTGGATGAAGCCTCGATGCCTGCTACCTTGCGCGTCACACACAAATCACTGTTCGATGGCACCCTGCAGGGTATCCATCGCACCGACAAACCGGCGTTTAGCTTCCAGGGCCACCCTGAAGCGAGCCCGGGGCCGCACGATGCTGCGCCGCTGTTCGACCACTTTATCGAGTTAATTGAGCAATACCGTCAGTCCGCGAAATAATCAGGAGTTAAAAGAGCCATGCCAAAACGTACAGACATAAAAAGTATCCTGATTCTGGGCGCGGGTCCGATTGTTATCGGCCAGGCGTGTGAGTTTGACTATTCCGGCGCGCAGGCGTGTAAAGCCCTGCGTGAAGAGGGTTACCGCGTTATTCTGGTCAACTCCAACCCGGCGACCATCATGACCGACCCGGAAATGGCCGATGCCACCTACATCGAGCCAATTCACTGGGAAGTGGTACGCAAAATTATCGAAAAAGAGCGCCCGGATGCGGTACTGCCGACCATGGGCGGCCAGACGGCGCTGAACTGCGCGCTGGAGCTTGAGCGTCAGGGCGTACTTGAAGAGTTCGGTGTGACCATGATTGGTGCCACCGCCGATGCGATTGATAAAGCAGAAGATCGCCGTCGCTTCGACATCGCAATGAAGAAAATCGGTCTCGACACCGCGCGTTCTGGTATCGCGCACACCATGGAAGAAGCGCTGGCGGTTGCCGCTGACGTCGGCTTCCCGTGCATCATCCGCCCGTCCTTCACCATGGGCGGTACCGGCGGCGGTATTGCCTATAACCGCGAAGAGTTTGAAGAGATTTGCGAACGCGGTCTGGATCTTTCCCCAACGAAAGAGCTGCTGATTGATGAATCGCTGATTGGCTGGAAAGAGTACGAGATGGAAGTGGTACGTGACAAAAATGATAACTGCATTATTGTCTGCTCCATCGAAAACTTCGACGCCATGGGCATTCATACCGGTGACTCCATCACTGTGGCACCTGCCCAGACGCTGACCGACAAAGAATATCAAATCATGCGTAACGCCTCGATGGCGGTACTGCGTGAAATCGGCGTAGAAACCGGCGGGTCTAACGTGCAGTTTGCGGTGAACCCGAAAAACGGCCGCCTGATTGTTATTGAAATGAACCCACGCGTTTCCCGCTCCTCGGCGCTGGCCTCGAAAGCGACCGGTTTCCCGATTGCCAAAGTGGCGGCGAAACTGGCGGTCGGTTATACCCTCGATGAGCTGATGAACGACATCACCGGCGGACGTACTCCGGCGTCGTTCGAACCGTCTATCGACTACGTTGTGACTAAGATCCCGCGCTTTAACTTCGAGAAGTTTGCCGGTGCTAACGACCGTCTGACGACGCAGATGAAGTCCGTCGGCGAAGTGATGGCGATTGGCCGCACACAGCAGGAATCGCTGCAAAAAGCGCTGCGCGGTCTGGAAGTGGGCGCCACCGGTTTCGACCCGAAAGTGAGCCTGGATGACCCGGAAGCGCTGACCAAAATTCGTCGCGAGCTGAAAGATGCAGGCGCTGAGCGTATCTGGTACATCGCCGATGCGTTCCGTGCTGGTCTGTCCGTTGATGGCGTCTTCAACCTGACCAACATTGACCGCTGGTTCCTGGTACAGATTGAAGAACTGGTGCGTCTGGAAGAAAAAGTTGCAGAGCTGGGGATTAACGGCCTCGACGCTGATTTCCTGCGCCAGCTCAAGCGTAAAGGCTTTGCCGATGCGCGTCTGGCAAAACTGGCTGGCGTGCGCGAAGCGGAAATCCGCAAACTGCGCGAACAGTATAAGCTGCACCCGGTTTATAAGCGTGTGGATACCTGCGCCGCAGAATTCTCCACCGACACTGCCTACATGTACTCCACCTATGAAGAAGAGTGCGAAGCGAACCCGACTCAGGATCGCGACAAAATTATGGTGCTGGGCGGTGGTCCGAACCGTATCGGTCAGGGTATCGAATTCGATTACTGCTGCGTACATGCGTCGCTGGCGCTGCGCGAAGACGGTTACGAGACCATTATGGTCAACTGTAACCCGGAAACGGTTTCTACCGACTACGACACCTCCGACCGTCTGTACTTTGAACCGGTAACGTTCGAAGACGTGCTGGAAATCGTGCGTATCGAGAAGCCGAAAGGCGTTATCGTGCAGTACGGCGGGCAGACTCCGCTGAAGCTGGCGCGTGCGCTGGAAGCCGCAGGTGTGCCAGTTATCGGCACCAGCCCGGACGCGATTGACCGCGCTGAAGACCGTGAGCGTTTCCAGCAGGCGGTTGACCGTCTGAAGCTAAAACAACCGGCCAACGCCACCGTTACCGCCATTGAAATGGCGGTCGAGAAGGCAAAAGAGATTGGCTACCCGCTGGTGGTGCGCCCGTCCTACGTGCTTGGCGGTCGGGCAATGGAAATTGTGTACGACGAAGCCGACCTGCGTCGCTACTTCCAGACCGCGGTCAGCGTCTCCAACGACGCGCCGGTGCTGCTGGACCGCTTCCTGGATGACGCAGTAGAAGTGGACGTAGACGCTATCTGCGACGGCGAAAGGGTGCTGATTGGCGGCATCATGGAGCACATTGAGCAGGCGGGCGTTCACTCCGGTGACTCCGCGTGTTCCCTGCCAGCCTACACGCTGAGCCAGGAAATTCAGGACGTGATGCGCCAGCAGGTGCAGAAACTGGCCTTCGAACTGCAGGTTCGTGGTTTGATGAACGTCCAGTTTGCGGTGAAGAACAACGAAGTTTACCTGATTGAAGTCAACCCGCGTGCGGCGCGTACCGTACCGTTTGTCTCCAAAGCCACCGGTGTTGCGCTTGCAAAAGTGGCGGCGCGCGTGATGGTCGGTCAAACACTGGCACAGCAGGGCGTCACCAAGGAAATTATCCCGCCGTACTACTCGGTGAAGGAAGTGGTGCTGCCGTTCAACAAGTTCCCGGGCGTTGACCCCCTGTTAGGGCCAGAAATGCGCTCTACCGGCGAAGTGATGGGCGTAGGCCGCACCTTTGCGGAAGCATTCGCCAAGGCGCAGCTGGGCAGCAGCTCCACCATGAAGAAACAGGGCCGCGCATTGCTCTCCGTGCGTGAAGGCGATAAAGAGCGCGTCGTTGACCTGGCGGCGAAGCTGCTGAAGTTTGGTTTCGAGCTGGACGCCACCCACGGTACGGCAATTGCACTGGGGGAAGCCGGTATCAACCCGCGTCTGGTAAACAAGGTGCATGAAGGTCGTCCGCATATTCAGGACCGTATCAAGAATGGCGAATATACCTATATCATCAACACCACTGAAGGTCGTCAGGCGATTGAAGACTCCAAGCTGATTCGCCGCAGCGCGCTGCAGTACAAAGTTCATTATGACACCACGCTAAACGGCGGTTTCGCCACGGCGATGGCGCTGAATGCGGATGCTACCGAGAAGGTGACCTCCGTTCAGGAAATGCACGCACAGATCGCGAAGTAATCGACAATGACCCACCCGCTTCTGAGCGGGTCGGGTCTGCAATTTAATAAGAAACGGTTTCTGTAAAGAAACCGTTTTTTTATCTATTAAGGTCATTACAGGCAAATAGCGCTGTGATAACCACATTTTCAATGTAATAAGCAAGATGTTGCTCACACTAATCAACATTCAAGTCGCATACTATCTCTCATATACACAATTTTAATAGGGCTTTGTTTTTATTTATCCAGACAGGCCGTAGCCAGATTTTTAATTTGTGAAATGGTGTGCTTATGTGTGAAGAATATGTTGAAAGACCGCTTTATTTGTTAATTGCCGATTGGATCAGGGCTGAAGATCGTTGGGTCACGGCAAAAGAAATCTCCCTCCATTTTAATATTGAACACTGCAAAGCAATTAATACGCTCTCCTATATTCTGTCTGAAGTAGGAGAAATTGTTTGTGAAGTTAAGATGATCCCTAACCAGATTGCAGGCCGGGGCTGTCAGTGCCAGCGTCTGGTGAAAGTCGTGAGTATTGATTCTCATCTCTACAGCAGATTGAATCACAATTTGCAGGATAAAAAAGTGAGCGTAGGGAAAATGCCGCGTATGTCGGCTGTACCGCCAACAGAGCTTAATCGCGAGCAGAAATGGCAGATGATGCTGTCAAAAAGTATGCGTCGCTAATTGTAAGTTTGCCTGATGGCGGCATAAACGGTAATTGACTCGTAGGCCGGATAAGCGTGAGCGCATCCGGCATCAATTACTGTGCTGATTTGGGCTTCACATCCGTTGTGCCTTTCAGACGCGGGCGGTTTTTATCAATCTGCGTTAACGGCTGTGTTTCGCGTAACCCTGCCCGACAGCGAACCGCGAGATCCTGATACTCTTTGGTGTTCAGCCGCTTCCAGTGCAGCTCCTGGTCTGTCACCTCTCGCAGCACGCGGGCAGGTGAACCGACCAGCATTTGCCTTGCCTCGCCGGTAAATCCGGCTTTAACAAAGCTCATGGCGGCGACAATGCTCTCTTCGCCAATTGTTGCGCCGTCCATTATGACGCTGTTCATGCCAACCAGCGCGTCCCGGCCAATGACGCAGCCGTGCAGGATTGCACCATGTCCGATGTGTCCATTCTCATGCACGATGGTGTCGGTGTCACAGTAGCCGTGCATGATGCAACCATCCTGAAGATTCGAGCCTGCTTCAAGGATCAGGCGGCCATAGTCGCCGCGCAGCGAGGCAAGAGGACCGATATATACGCCAGCACCGACGATCACATCGCCAATCAGCACTGCGCTAGGATGGACATACGCCTGTGGGTGTACCACCGGGATCAGGCCTTCAAACGCATAATAACTCACGATATTCCTCAGTTGTTTTTGCCGGATAACGCGGCCTACGAGTGTGCATTTTTTGTAGGCCGGATAAGCAAAGCGCCATCCGGCCTCAGCACATTAACGACCTTTCCACACCGGATCGCGTTTTTCAGCAAATGCCTGCGGTCCTTCGAGCGCATCCTCAGAGTGCAGTACGGATGGGTAATGCTTCAGCACGCCGCTGCGGATGTAGCGGTAGCCTTCTTCTACCGGCATTTCGCTGGTCGCGCGGTAAATCTCTTTCAGCGCGGCGATTGCCAACGGGGCGCTATTCACCAGCTGCTGCGCCAGTTCGCGGGCGCTGTCCATCAGTTCAACCTGGCTGACGACGCGGTTCACAATCCCCCAGCGCAGTGCTTCTTCGGCGCTCATTCGTCTGCCGGTCATCACCATTTCGTTGACGATAGCAGGCGGCAGCAGCTTCGGCAGACGCAGCACGCCGCCGCTGTCTGGCACGATACCAAGCTTGGCTTCCGGTAGCGCAAAGCTGGCGTTTTCCGCACAGATGATAAAATCTGCCGCCAGCGCTAGCTCGAATCCGCCGCCGAAGGCATAGCCGTTTACTGCGGCGATGACCGGCTTGTCGAGATCAAATATTTCCGTTAAACCGGCAAAACCGCCGGGACCAAAATCGGCATCCGGCGCTTCACCTTCTGCTGCCGCTTTTAGGTCCCAGCCCGCAGAAAAGAATTTCTCGCCGCCGCCGGTGATAATCGCCACGCGCAATTCCGGGTCATCGCGGAAATGAAGAAAAGCCTCACCCATAGCAAAACTGGTTTTGGCGTCAATGGCATTCGCTTTGGGCCTGTCTAATGTAATTTCCAGAATCGGGCCGTTACGGGTCAGATGTAATGATTCACTCATAGCTCATCTCCAAAAAATAGATTTGCCGACAGGAGGCATTCCTGGCGGAGGATTTATTTCAGATTTTTTTTGATTATTTTTCCGGAACAATTACGCGGCAGGTCGGTTCTTATCTCCAAAAACGAGGGAACCTTAAACTTCGCCATATTGCCTTCGCAGAAACTGAAAAATTCCGCTTCGCTTAATGTTTCCCCCTCATTCAATACGATAAAGGCTTTAATCGCCTCATCGCGGATAGCGTCTTTAATACCGACAATGACAATGTCCTGAATTTTAGGGTGAGCAGCGATTATATTTTCCAGCTCGACGCAGGAAACATTTTCCCCACCGCGTTTAATCATGTTGCAGCGCCGGTCAACGAAATAGAAAAAGCCGTCTTCATCCCGGTAGCCGGAATCACCGGTATGCAACCAGCCGTCCGGCTCCAGCGCGTTGGCCGTGGCCTGTGGCTGTGCGTAGTACTCTTTAAATATCGTTTTACCCGGCACGCCTTTAATGCAGATTTCGCCAATCTCTCCGGCAGGTAACGGCTGATTATGATCGTCGCGGATTTCGGCTTCATAGCTAAAGCCCACGCGGCCAATGGAAGGCCAGCGCCGTTGGTCACCGGGGCGGTCACCAATAATACCGACGATGGTTTCCGTCATGCCGTAGGAGGTCAGCAGCCTAACGCCAAAGCGCGTGATAAAATCATCTTTTTCCTGCACCGACAAATTGAGGTAGAACATCACTTCGCGCAGCTTGTGCTGCCTGTCAGTCGGGCTTGCGGGCTGTACCATCAGGGTGCGGATCATCATCGGAATGCATTCCGTCACCGTTGCCTGATATTTGCGTACCTGGTCCCAGAAGGCCCGGGCGCTGTATTTCTCTATCAGCACAAAGGTACTGCCTGCGGAAAAAGCCGCCATGGCTGCCGTACACTGGCAGTCAATATGGAAAGCGGGCATGACCGTCAGGTAGACGTCGTCATCGCGCAGGGCGCACTGCCAGGCGGAGTAGTAACCGGCAAAACGCAGGTTATAGTGGGTAATCACCACCCCTTTGGGACGCGAGGTGGTGCCTGAGGTAAACAGAATTTCTGCCGTGTCATCAGTGGATAACGGTGGTGTATAGCACAGCGTTGTCGGCTGCTGGTCCTTGAGCTGAGAAAAATGGCTCACGCCATCGTCAGCCGGAACCTGTTCTCCGATAAGACAAATGTGATTAAGCGGGGTGGTATTTTCCCGTTTTATCTGGCGGTACATTGGATAAAACTGAGCGCTGGTGACCAGCAGGCTGACCTGGCTGTTTTGCAGGATCCAGGCGCTTTCTTCCCCCAGCAAGCGGGCGTTAATCGGTACCATCACGGCGCCAATTTTTGCCAGCCCAAACCAGCAAAAAATGAACTCCGGGCAGTTATCCAGATGTAATGCGACCTTATCGCCTTTGCGTATGCCCAATGAATGAAAAAGGTTCGCCGTACGGTTAATCTCTTCATTAAGTGAGGCATAGCTAAACTGCCGAACGTTTCCTTCGCAGGATTCGAAAATAAGTGCTGCTTTATCTCCGTACACCCCGGCCAGGTCGTCCCACATCTGACGTAAGTTTTGTCTGCCAACGATATCCATTTTACCTTATCCACTGAAATCAGGCGTGAGCGCTAACCCGCAAAGCCGGTCAGCGCATCGCGTTTAATCCTCAACCCTGGCCAGGCCTTTGCCGACCAGCTCATTAATGTCTGCTTCGCTGTAACCGATATTTTTCAGAATGGCGGCGGTATCCATGCCGTGTGACGGCATGCCACGCCAGATTTTCCCTGGGTTATTTTTGAATTTCGGCATGATGTTGGGGCCTTTACAGGTGCGACCGTCCATCGTTTGCCACTGGGTAATAGATTCACGGGCTACGTACTGCGGGTTGTCTTCCAGTTCCGGGATCGTCAGTACTTTCGCGCAGGCGATATTCAGTTCGGCAAAGCGCGCCTGAACGTCTGCAATAGTGTGTTCTGCCAGCCAGGCATCCAGTTTCTCTTCGACTAACGGGCCGTACGGACACTCAACACGATGGATGAGCTGTGTGCCTTCCGGAACTTCTGGCGTTCCGAGAATGTGCGCCAGACCAATATCCTTAAAGCATTCGTTGATTTGCGTAATGCCAACCAGCTCCATCACGATGTAGCCGTCGGCGCATTTATACAGGCCGCAACCGGCGTAGTAGGGGTCTTTACCTTTGGTCATGCGCGGGCAAACTTCACCGCCGTTGAAGTAATCCATCATGAAGTACTGGCCCATACGCAGCATGACTTCGTACATGGCAATATCGATACTTTCGCCTTTACCCGTTTCGCGCACTTTATACAGAGCAGCCAGGGCTGCCGTGGTGGCTGTCATGCCGGAGAAGTAATCGGCGGTGTACGGGAAGGCTGGCATCGGCTGGTCAACGTCGCCGTTTTGAATCAGATAACCGCTGAACGCCTGGGCGATGGTATTGTACGCCGGGAGGTTGGTGTACTCATCGGTGCCATACTGGCCGAAGCCGGAGAGGTGAGCGATAACCAGCTTCGGGTTATGCTCCCATAAAACCTCATCGGTAATACCGCGGCGGGCAAAGGCCGGACCTTTACTGGCTTCAATGAAAATGTCGGTGGTTTCCATGAGCTTCAGAAACGCTTCCCGGCCTTCATCTTTGAAAATATTGAGTGACAGGGCGTGCAGGTTGCGGCGTGACAGCTGCGGGTAGTTGGGTTGCACGCGGATGGTATCGGCCCAGGCGACGTTTTCAATCCAGATAACCTCAGCGCCCCATTCGGCAAACATCTGTCCGGCGAACGGTCCGGCGATTTCGATTCCTGAAAAGACAACGCGTACGCCGGCAAGCGGCCCAAATGCAGGCATTGGTAAATGGTCCATAATGTAACTCCTGGCAGTTAGTTGTAGGCCGGATAGGCGAAGCGCCATCCGGCATCCCACTTAGCGGTATTGCTTGAGTACCGCACGACCCAACGTCAGGATCTGCATTTCATCAGAGCCACCGGAAACACGGTCAACACGCAGGTCACGCCAGAAGCGCGTGATGCGATGATTGCCCGCAATACCCACACCGCCGAGTACCTGCATGGAGGTGTCCACGACCTCAAACGCGGCGTTAGCGCAGAAGTATTTGCACATTGCTGCATCACCCGAGGTAATGGTGCCGTTATCTGCTTTCCACGCGGCTTCCAGCAGCATGTTTTTCATGGAGTTCAGTTTGATCGCCATATGCGCAAACTTCTCCTGAATGAGCTGGAAACGACCAATTGCTTCGCCAAACTGGACGCGTTGATTGGCGTAGCGCGCCGCATCTTCAAAGGCGCACATTGCTGTACCGTAGTTGGTCAGGGCGACGAGGAAACGTTCGTGGTCAAACTCTTCTTTCACGCGGTTAAAGCCATTACCTTCCCGACCGAACATGTCTTTTTCATCCAGTTCGACGTCATCAAAGGTAATTTCACAGCAACTGTCCATGCGCAGGCCGAGTTTCTCTAGCTTATTGACTTTGATACCGGCTTTCGTCATGTCAACAAACCACTCGGTGTAAATCGGTTTATCCGGCGATGCACCATCACGAGCCATCACCACGATATACGGGGTATAGGCGCTACTGGTGATAAAGCACTTACTGCCATTAAGATAAACCTTACCATCTTTGCGTGTATAAGTGGTTTTCAGACTGCCAACATCCGATCCAGCTCCCGGTTCTGTGATAGCGGAGTTCCACATCTGCTTACCGGTGCCCTGGAACGCCATGATTTTATCAATTTGTTCCTGGGTGCCTTCACGCAGGAAAGTGTTAAAACCTCCCGGCAATTGATACAGCACGTAAGTCGGTGCGCCAAGGCGACCTAATTCCATCCACACCGCGGCAACGGTGACGAAACCGGCTTCCAGACCGCCGTGTTCTTCCGGGATCAGCAGGCTGTCGATGCCCATATCCGCCAGCGCTTTTACAAAACGTTCTGGGTAGACGCTGTCACGATCGCACTCGGCAAAGTAAGCTTCCCAGTTCTCACTGGCCATCAGTTCACGAATACCTGCGACAAACAGTTCCTGCTCGTCATTCAAATTGAAATCCATCTTCAAGCCTCTTCAGTAATGGGTTAATTAAACTTACTTGTCTTTCCAGTGCACTTTGGCGTCTTTAATAAAGGACAGCGTGACCATAATGTTGACGAAGAACAGCGGGCATCCTCCGGCAATAATCGCCGTCTGGATGGGCTTCAGTCCGCCCAGCGCCAGCAGAACAATACCGATGACGCCGACCAGTACCGACCAGCCGATACGGATTAACAGCGGCGGTTCTTCACCGTCGCGAACTTCGCGGCAGGTGGACATCGCCAGGGTGTAAGAGCAGGCGTTAATCAACGTGACGGTGGCAATAAAGCAGAGGATAAAGAATCCCCACATGGTGGCGGTGCTGAACGGCAATGCGGCCCAGGTTTCGATGATGGCGCGCGCCACGCCGTGTTGCTCAATCAGTTGTGGGATGTTGACAATATTTTTATCCATCAACAGCAGCGTGTTGCTGCCAAGGACCGTCCACAGGATCCAGGTGGAAGCAGTCAGACCCAGTACCATGCCGAAGCACAGTTCACGTACGGTACGGCCGCGAGAAATACGGGCGAGGAAGATGCTCATCTGGATGGCGTAAATCACCCACCATGCCCAGTAGAAGACAGTCCAGCCCTGCGGGAAGCCGCCTTTACCGATAGCGTCGGTATAGAACAGCATGCGCGGTAAATACATCATCAGCATGCCGACGGAGTCGGTGAAGTAGTTCATGATGAAGCTGGCACCGCTGACGATAAACACCCAGCCCAGCATCAGGAAACTCAGGTAGCTACGAATGTCGCTGGCGATCTTCACCCCTTTTTGCAGACCACAGGCCACGCAAATGGCGTTCAGAATGATCCAGCAGGTAATGATGATGGCGTCTAATTGCAGGGTATGCGGAATGCCGAACAGATACTGGATACACTCGGTCACCAGCGGTGTAGCCAGACCGAGGCTGGTCCCCATCGCGAAGATCAGCGCGACCAGATAGAAGTTATCGACGATGGTGCCGAATAACCCTTTAGCGTGTTTCTCGCCAACTAACGGTACCAGTGTGGAGCTGGGACGGATGACGTCCATCTTGCGCACAAAGAAGAAGTAGGCGAAGGCCACAGAAAGGAAGCTATAGGTTGCCCACGGCAGCGGCCCCCAGTGGAACAGGCTGTACGCCAGACCGAGTTCTTTCGCGCCGGTGGAGTTAGGCGCGAGAGCAAAGGGTGGGGTGGAGATATAGTAGTAAATCTCTATTGAACCCCAGAACAGCACGGCAGCCGATGTACAGGAGGCGAACATCATAAATATCCAGCTGGTGGTGCTAAACTCCGGTTTTTCATCACCTAATTTCTTTTTGGCATACGGGCCAAAGACCAACCAGAACCAGCCGAACAGCATGATCACCATGTACCATTCAAATGCCCAGCCCCAGACATTGGTGACGTAACTGAATACCGCATTAATAACCACATTCGCGGCATCAAGATCTCTTACTGTTAGCCAACAAAGTATTCCGACAATTATTAATGGCGGGAAAAAAACCTTTGGTTCTATTCCAGATTTCTTCTTTTCATTTTTCATAAGTGAATTCCAGTGTGAAAACGAAATTTATTTAGCGTTCCCGATTGTGCTGTTTTGTATATTTATTATTAATAATTTGTTGATAACTATTTAACCTCTGGGGCGCCTCTGTGAGTAACTCATAATGGGTATTCGTTAGCGGTGGTTCTGTTATGTGTGTCACACTTTTTTATGCTGGCTGTTTTGTTGGATTTTTTGTTATTTATTGTTTTAAATCAGTATCTTGATGTTTGTTTTTTAAGTTTTATAAGTCGTTGTCTTTCAATATTGTTGAACCAGCAAACAATATTGAAAACTTTCATGTTTGACAGGTGATTTTCAATATTGTTGAGATGCATAACACTATTGAAAGTTACGAATATGAATGTGTGACATTTTCAATATTGGTGATTAATGTTTTATTTCCGAATTAAAGAGCGTGATATCTGTATTTAACACAGCCGATATGAATAACGTTTCCTTCATGATTTCTGGAGATGCAATGAAGATAATTACTTGCTACAAATGCGTGCCTGACGAACAGGATATTGCGATTAATAATGCTGATGGTTCGCTGGATCTCAGCAAGGCTGATGCCAAAATCAGTCAGTACGACCTGAATGCGATTGAGGCTGCTTGCCAGTTAAAACAGCAGCTGGGAGAGGCTCAGGTTGTTGCACTGAGCGTGGGTGGCAAAGCGTTGACCAATGCTAAAGGGCGCAAAGATGTGCTTTCTCGCGGTCCGGATGAGCTGATCGTGGTGATTGACGATCAATTCGAACAGGCGCTGCCTCAGCAGACGGCGACAGCACTGGCTGCCGCGGCACAAAAATCCGGTTTTGATCTGATTATCTGCGGTGATGGATCTTCCGATCTTTATGCCCAGCAGGTCGGGCTGCTGGTGGGCGAAGCATTGAATATCCCGGCGATTAACGGTGTGAGCAAGATCCTCTCACTGGCGGATAACACCCTCACGGTAGAACGTGAGCTGGAAGATGAAATTGAAACTCTGAGCATCCCGCTGCCAGCGGTGATTGCGGTCTCTACCGACATCAACACCCCACAAATCCCTTCCATGAAAGCCATTCTTGGCGCGGCGAAAAAACCGGTTCAGGTCTGGTCGCCAGCGGATATTGCGCTAAATAACGTGGATGTGTATTCCGCCCAACAGGTTGCTGCACCGAAGCAACGCGAGCGTCAGCGCGTTGTGATTGAAGGTGACGGTGAAGAACAGATTGCCGCGTTTGTCGAGAACCTGCGCAAAATCATTTAATTATCAGGGGATGTTATGAACAAGTTTTCCAGTGTCTGGGTATTCAGCGATACCCCTTCTCGTCTGCCGGAGCTGATGAAGGGTGCGCAGGCTTTAGGTGAGTCAATCAACACGTTCGTACTGAGCGAGGCTGACAGTGCGGCAGCAATCCAGCTGGGCGCCAACCATGTCTGGCTGCTCAGCGGTAAACCCGATGACCGTATGATCGAAGATTATGCGGATGTGATGGCCCAGACCATTCGTCAGCACAGTGAAGGTGGCGCGGTACTGCTGCCGAATACTCGTCGCGGCAAACTGCTGGCAGCAAAGCTGGGCTTTCGTTTGTCGGCTGCGGTGTCTAACGATGCAAGCTCGGTGACGTTGCAGGACGGCAATGTGGCGGTCAAACATATGGTGTATGGCGGTCTGGCAATGGGGGCGGAAACCATCGCCTCGCCATTTGCGGTGATCACGCTCAGCAGCGGAACGTTTGACGCGATGCAGCCAGAGGCATCCCGTATCGGTGAGAAGCATGAGGTGCAGTGGCAGGCTCCGGCCGTCGCGGTCACCCGTACCGCCACGCAAGCGCGCAAGAGCAACAGCGTCGATCTCGACAAAGCGCGACTGGTAGTCAGCGTGGGACGCGGTATTGGCAGCAAAGAGAATATCTCGCTGGCGGAAGCGCTGTGCCAGGCCATGGGCGCTGAGCTGGCTTGCTCCCGTCCGGTGGCTGAAAACGAGAAGTGGATGGAGCACGAACGCTACGTTGGGATCTCCAACTTGATGCTCAAGCCCGACCTGTATCTGGCGGTGGGGATCTCCGGGCAGATCCAGCACATGGTTGGCGCGAACGGCGCACAGACGATTTTTGCCATCAATAAAGATAAGAATGCCCCGATTTTCCAGTACGCCGACTTTGGCATCGTTGGCGATGCGCTGAAGATCCTGCCTGCGCTGACGGCCGCATTAGCGCGCTAAACCATT